>NZ_JBAPKY010000124.1:0-3615 GCF_037083785.1 Roseovarius sp. D22-M7 | reverse complement strand
GCCGCCGGCCATCCGAAAAACCGGATCGACGAACTCCTCCCTTGGAACTTCCAGACGTCAAGCTGAAAAGCCCGTGGGGCCCAGCTGGCGCTTACCATTTATCAGAAGTTCCGAACGCAATAATATCCCCCAGTTCTGCCTCCATCCCTTACTCTGCCACTCTGAGGACAACTCGGCGTCAGGTACAAGTTCAACAATCCAAGGCGCTGCCGCAGCTACCTCGGGGTGTACATCACCCGCGAAAAGACAGGCACGTGCGGGTATCTCCAGTATCAGGGAATGAATTGCAGGGTCGCAGGCGGCATCAACGATCCCGAAAAGTCGGATCACCGACAGGGCCTAACGAAGGGGGCACCGGCTGCGGCTGCGCTGCGCAGCGTGCGGACCTGATCCTGCGCCACGCTCGCGCCGCCCATGTTTGGCCCCATCGGTCCGGCCGGCCCGCCGCTAACCTCGCCGATCAGGACAGTCGGAAACCCGGTGGTGATGACGCCGCCATGGACCGTACTGTCGCCAATCCGCGCGGCTGGCATGCCGCCTATCACAACCCCGGCTGAGCCGCGCACGATGGTGTCGGGCGGGCCGACGCAAGTGCATGTATCTGACACTCGCGCGGCAGGGGAACCGCCGATCAGGACGGTGGCAAAGCCAGTGATCACCGGCCCGCCGACGTGGGGTACTGGGGGCGTGCCAGGGGTGATCATTGGGCAGGCGTGAAGATCTGAAATACGGGCGGCAGGGGGCATGGGTTGGTTCAACTCCTCCGTGGCGAGCCGTCAAGATAGCAAGGAAATTCAATCCCGTGTAGCCGTAACATCAGCGCATTCAACGACTCGAATTCGGCGATCATCTTGGCAGAAGGTTGCATCGGACTCAGGTTCGCATTGAAGCACCAGGATTCTGGGACCGATGGTTCCCATTTCGTGGTGATCCGCGGATCGGTGCCGCGTTCCAACAACAGCCGCGCCATTTCAAGGTCTGGAGTGATCATGGCCACATGCATGGCAGTGCCTTCGAATGGAGACGACCAATTGGGGTCCGCACCATGATCCAGCAAGATCTCTGCTGCGTCCAAGTTCCCGCCAAAGACGGCGTGCATCAGCGTCGGGACTTCGAGACTACCAGTGACCCGGTTCACATCAAGCCCCGCGTCCAGAAGCACCTGAAGGTGATCTGCGGTGCCGTCCCCGCGCCCCGCAGCGAGTTGAGCCAAGCTGACCCCCTCTCCTGTGGTCGCGTTGATGTCGCCTCCTGCTTCGATGAGCAACGCCAGCATCGACGGATCCGCAGGCGACATTGCCAAATGTGACAGCCGTATTCCGTCGCGCCCGGGAACATCGAGAGGGAGCCCTTCGGCAAGAGCCGTGCGCAGCGGGGTATCGTCATGGTTCAAGATCCCGCGCGCTACAGCTTCCAGCCGGGCATCTTTAAAGAAAGGGGCACTAAGATCCATGATGCTCGCTGTATCCCTCAGGCTTTGGTCCTGGATGATCGGTCAGTTAAGATAGTGCTTCATTATTCCAATAACACCACCACCCGGGCCCGCAATATAGTCTGATTGCCGACCAGGGTTGCCGAGTGCGCTGCGCATGGTATCGATTGTGTCATACTTACGCTGCTCTATCCCGTTTATCAAATTTACGCATGAGTGCTGGTTGCCAGCGTCCATGCTACCGATAACAGCACCATCAGACAACCTCGGCTCGACCGTATTGATCTTACCCAAAGCCGGCGGAATGGCGTAGCCATATTTCCGCATGTTTTCTTCGGCACGATCCAGGGTTGATTTGGCCGTCGCCGGCCCGTCAGATCCGTCGCCAAGAATCCGTGCAAAGAGCGCTGCCCTCTCGTGATCGCCTGCAACAAGTTTGTCGTCGATCAGCGACTTTATGGGCGTCATACTTGCGACCCGGACCAATGGAGTCAGGGCAGCTACCACTGCAGTTTGGGCGGCCAGGCTATTTTGCAAACCGGTCAGCGGATCATTGGATGAGCGGTATTGCGTGAACCGCGACGCGGCTCCTGTGAGGTTTTTACCTGGAACCGTGGCCGGACTAAGGCCAGCCGAATTATGCATTATTCCGGACAAACCTCCGGCAACTCCTGCAGCCTGCGCCTTGCCTCCTCCAAGAGAATGGCCGGTGACCATAGCATTTGGGGCCTTCCCCAGATTTTGCGCCCTCGCCAACTGCCTTCCCAGCGCTTTGGCGGCCCTATACTGCTGCTCCTCCAACTGAAGCGCCTGGTCATGGTTGGTGTGTATGTCCTTGAGATCGCCAGTAGTGCCGCGAAAGGCGAGCACTGTCTTCGGACCTCCGGGAAAACCTTCGGGCAGCCTGTATATACGCGCCTTTGCCTCCTTTAGAAAGGCCGGTTTAATCCCCATTTCTTTGAGTTCATTTTCATCGAGTACGGCGGACCAAGGTGCAGGCGGCTCCGGTTTGTCTTTGCATTCAGAGCCGTCTGTAGGCCAGCAGCGGTAAACATCGTCAGACAAACGGGCCATTTCAACACCCTCCATGTCATCCTTGAGGGTTTCCGCATGGCGCTTCAAGTCATCGTTGCCGATGGCATTGGCAAGTTCCATCAGTCTTTCGCGATTCCGGATTCTTGTCTTTCTTTGCCCTGCACTTGCTGCCGCCTCGCATTCGAAACACGGCCCGTCTCCGAATGTTCTCCGAACATCGTTGAAGGGTTCGAGGACTTTCGATTCCACATATGCCCTGGACCCCAACCCGATTGCTAAAGTAACGACCACGGCCGACCCACCGACTGCCAATACATCCTTGCCACGCTCCGCGACCCAATCGGCCCCTGCGATGGCTGCAGAGCCCACCGCCTTGCCGGTAGCGACCACAGTATCGGCCACGGCTTCGGCCGTCGCTTTGGCTGCCGAGCCCGCCGCCTGGCCAGCCGCTGCGGCCGCCACCGCCGCGTCCCGAATCCGATCGGCGATCGTCCGGTCGGCTGCCGCCTTAGACGCAACCATTTCTTTGGCGAGCTCCTGCGCCTCAGGCGTTGCCTTCTCGGCGAATTTGAACAACTCGCTGCCGGGAGGACGCTTCATTTTGCGCTCAGTACATCGAGCAGGGTAATTGTGTAAATCTCCAGCCAGTCTGCCTTCTGTTCGGACGACAAGGTCGTTGAAGCCAAGCATTCGGCCACCGCTGGCATCGCTGTGTCGAAATCCGCGCCTAGGATCCAGGCGGCAAGGATATAGGTGGCGACTTCGCGCTCCTTGGAAAAACCGTGACTCCGCGCCACTTCTGACTGGGTCTGCACGAACTTCTGCAGTTCGGGGTCTGCAGGATCCGGCAGGTCGTCTGCGTAATGTTTATGCAACAGCAGGGCCATCCGGTCAGAAAAGTTGCCCTGCGTAAGACGGTTCAACTGGACGTTAGACAATTTAATCATGCTAACTTCGCCGTTCGATTTTAATCAAAATACCCGAAATACAACTACTATAGAGCGTCATGTTCACCTTGATTTGTATTGAGGTCAAGTGATTTGACATCCAATGGGCATTGTTGCAGAACTCAGGCCTGAGGCATGACTTCCCCTTACCCCACTGAGGTCAGCCCACGCGAGCGATCTCGGCGGTGCCGAGGGCGTTGA
>NZ_JBAPKY010000123.1:0-3637 GCF_037083785.1 Roseovarius sp. D22-M7 | reverse complement strand
TCCTCCACGGAGAAACTCCTTCCCTATTCCAAGACAGGGACGGATTCCCAGAAATCATAAGTCAGAAGAAGGTGGGCCCCAGATCGCGCTTACAGTGCAGAGAAGCTCTGGCGGTGTTCTTTGCGATGAAAAAACCTAACTGCCGAGCGAACTCAACGTAAGGGCTCCCATGACCCAGCACTCCAAAACCTGCGCGATTGTCACCGGGGGCAGCGTCGGGAATCGGGCGCGCGATAGCGCGGGCCCTCGCCGCACAGGGACACGCGCTGCTACTGGTCGGGCGGCTTCAGATCGAGGGTGAGGCGCTGGCCGACAGCCTGACCACCGATGGCGCGCTTGCGCGTTTCATGGCAGCCGACCTGTCGGCCGCACGGCATCGGAACGGATCGTGACGGCCGCTCTGGACAGCCTTGGCCGGCTGGATGTGCTGGTCAACAACGCGGGGATCCTGACCCAATGCACGGCCGAGGAAACCCCGAATGCAGACTGGGACAGGATTCCGATATGAACACCAGCGCGGTTTTTCGTTTGTGGCGCGCGGCGCTGCCTGCGCTGCGCGTGAAGGGCGGGGCAATCGTGAATGTCGCCACCGACTGGGCGCTGGTAGGCGCTCGCGGGGCCGTGGGCTATGCTGTGTCCAAGGCGGCGGTGGCCCAGATGACCCGCTGCATGGCGCTGGATCATGCCTCTGAAGGCGTCAGCATCAACGCGGTCTGCCCTGGCGACACCGACATCCCGATGCTGGCGGCAGGCATCATCGGCGCGGTGCGGGCAGATCGGCTGACCGCCATCGGTGCCACGATCCCGATGAGACGCGTCGGCACGCCCGAAGATGTTGCGAACGTAACGGCATTCCTTGCGTCGGATGCCGCTGGATACATGACCGGAGCGCTGATCCCGGTCGATGTCGGAACGAGCGCCGATTAACAGTAACGCACGGCGATGAGCGAGGAGATATACGCAGAATTTGGTGACGCTTCGTCGCGAAGACTGCGGTGACGTCTCGTTTCCGCAACAGGCTTCAGAAGTGCATGCTGTAACCGGCGCTCAGAATGCCGCTGCGGCTCACTTCGGGTTGCCAACGCGCGCCGACAGCGAACCGGCCACCGGCCAGGGGCGTCTCATAGCGTAGCTCGAGATCGATTGGCGCGCGCGATGAACCCAGCTTGATGCTCTGCGTTGCAACCCGGACATCCCGAGATCTCCGACCGTTCTCGGAGGCCACGAGGGATGTCGGGATGGCCACGGTCATCGTGCCACCGTCGAGCGAGATATCGCGCCCGACCCAGAGCGTGAGCCGGTCACCACGACCGTGGAGATCGCGGACGCTATAACCGACCTTCACGGCATTGCTCCGCAGATCCTTGCCGGCCCGCAGCAGGCGGGAGCCGGCAAACTCCGATCTGCCCCATGTGGCCTCGGCGGAAACGGCGTGACGCCCACCGAGGTCGATCTCGCCACCGATGGAGGCGAAGGCCGTCTCCGAGCGCAGATCGCCGAAGGCGCCGCTGACATGTGATCCGAGGAAGCTGTTGGCTTCCCGCGTGATGCCGAGCCGCCCGTTGATCGAGACCGCCCCGAGGTCATGCGTGACACCGAACGAGGCATAGGTCCCCGAGGTGCGACTGCGATCATGCCCGAACGCGGTGGAGACATCGATGGTGGTGGCGCCGAGATCGGTGCGCATCGACATCGATCGCGCATCCTCGAAGAGCCGTGCGAACGGATCCCCGGGCAATGCGCTGCCATCCGAGAGGGACATTTTCAGGGTTGTGCCGTCCACGCTGGTCTCGATGAGATCGTACCCCCGGACGAAGCGATCGATGCGCTCGCTGGCAAGATCGTGATCGAGACCGGTCCCGACAAAGAGGTCGAGCGATGCGTCGTAGCCCCGATCATACCCGTCCGTGAGAAGAATGGTCTCCCGCGAAAGCGCCTGGGTGATCGCCTTCTCCAGCCCCGCGGGTGCGGCAAAATGCGAGTCGTCGACCGAGATCGCACGCTCGTTGAGGGTCGCGGTTGTCTGGATGCTGATATCGCCCTGCGGAGCCACGGCATTCAGAAGGTCGATCGCCCCGTGACCGTAGATCTCGTCGATGCCGGCAGCCCCGATATCGCGGGCCGTGTTTTTGAGGATGGTGGTGATTTCTGCGCCGGTCAACTCGGGGAAGTTGCTCTTGAGCACGGCAACTGCCCCGCTGACATGCGCCGCGGCCGGCGAAGTACCGGTATAAAGGGCGAAATTCTCTCCGGGCACGGCACCATGAATGTAAGTTCCCGGCGCGGCGATGCAGAAGTCCTTCGCGATGCCGCAGCGGTTGGAGCTCGGGTTGATCTTGTCATCCTTGTCGATATTGACGACACCGAGTGCGTGGTCGGCCATTTCCGGGAAGTGATAGGCCATGCCGGCATGATTGGCGATCTGGTCTTGTCCGTCGTTCCCGCCGGCGAAGATCATGACGAGATCGTTCTCGACGGCCTCGTTGAGGGCGGCCATGGCATTCCAGCCGAAGGACGCCTCGAGGCTCCTCGCAGACTCGAAATCGGTGATCAGGCGGGAGCGATTACCGAGTGTGAAGGTCCAGCTGTGATTGATCGCCACCGCGCCGGCATCGATCGACCTGAAGGTCGCGTCCGCCCAACTATCGAGCAGACCCATCACTCGCGGACCTTCGAAATCGATACCCTGGAAGATCAGCATCTCCGTGTCGAAGGCGACGCCGTGAGACCCGTTCGAGTTCCGCACACCGCCGATGACGCTGCTCATGTGCGTTCCGTGCCCCGAGGAGTCCGACACGTCCCGCCTGTCGCTCTTGTCGGCATAGGTATAGGAAAGCGCACGATTGATATTTGAGGAGAGGTTGGAATGGTTCACATCGGCTCCGCTGTCGAAGATCGCGACCCTGGTGCCGTGTCCGGTGCCGCCATCCGCGTAACGCGCGGCGACGTTCATTTTCGAAAGAGCCCAGTTGCGATTATACTCCGATGTCTGGAAGATATCGCGTTCACCGCCGGGCCTCGGCCCGACGGTGAACCCGGGGTCGGAATCCGGCCCGGATCCCGGGACCGAGGAGTCGTTGTCATCGCTATCGCCATCATCACCGCCACCTGCACCGGCCATGGCGAGGCCGCCCGCCGCGACGGCGAGGCCTCCGATCAGGACCGCGCCGAGGCCGATGCCTCCCCCCGCATTCCCCGCCGACGTGCCGGAAGCGGCCCCGCCGGCTGCCGTCGATGTCGCGGGCAAGGTAGACTGCGCGAGCCCGGCCGTGACCGAAAGGGAAATAAACAGAGGCGTCGTGATCAACAGCCGGGCTCTCATCTTCATGTATCGTCTCCCCTTTGGCATCTCAGAGGAAACGGTATTTTCCTGAAAACATCGTAAATCTTGTCGATTTTTCTGAGCATGTCTGTTCGCAGATCATGTCAGTACACCGTCCATCTGGCGTGATCTCAGCGGGCATTTCGTGAATGAAGGCAACCGCTTGGCGTGCGATCAGCTAGGGTCTGGCCTTAAGTGTTCTATCCCGGATGATCACATAGACCCTCGCCGCTCTGGGCTGTTTGTGGCAAGGTCGATCCTGCGCGAGGTTCGGGACGGGAGGCGGGCATGCTGATTTCTCTTCACAAGCAGGCG
>NZ_JBAPKY010000122.1:0-3685 GCF_037083785.1 Roseovarius sp. D22-M7 | reverse complement strand
ATGCGACCACCTCCATAACGGTCCGGCCCCCCGCTGCTTCCCGGCATATTTGGGGTGCCGGGAAGCAGCTCCCGTATCGCACGGGAACTGGGGTTCTCATTAAGACAAGCCTCGATGATCGTCGTCGTGATCGTGGCGCTGACAATCGGGCAAGACATGATTTTCCTGACCAGCATGTTGCTTTCTTTGTTCACCAACCGCAACGGGAGAATTGGATTAAAAACATGCGGAATCTCAAGGCGGGTTTCATTAACTCTTGTCAATGGACAGGTCACGGTCGGTTGTGAATAGGCACCCGATCTTGACTCGAATAGGAATCGCTCAAGTAGCTGAAATATCTCAGGTTTTTTTCGCAAGAGGCGGGGCTTTGCGTCGATGCCGATGCATAGGCAGGGGCGTTATGTCCCAGCTCTTTCCAAGCCGAGAGGCGGTCAGTGCTGCGAGCTTTGGTAATCTGACGGCAAATCCCCACTCACGGAACACGTCTCTTTTGGTGGGGTGCATTTCGATGACTGGCGCACCGTATTTCTCAAAAAGCTTAGAAGAAAAGTACACGGGCGACGGTGCGCGCGCCAAGCGCAGGGTCTTGGAGCGCGGCAGCGCCGATCTGTCTTTGGGAGGGATTAACGCACGTCAATGATGATTTTTGTTTTACCCGTGATCGTGGATTTCAAGCCGTGATCATGGCTAAGCACGAAATCCCGCAGGGGTGGATTGGCGTGGATAATACTTTGATGGGAGGGGGCGTCGGTTCCGGCCCCTCGCAGCTTCACGAAAGGAGCAAGGCATGCCATTCCACACGAACAGAAGCGCTTGGACAAACGCCGACATGTCGCCATGGAGTACACAGGAATGCGCTTGCAGCTGCGACGGGCGAGGTCAGGACCCGGCGCGCGGTGGCGATCTGGTGCAGGCAATGAGGCTGGTGCAGGCAATGAGGGTACTGGCGGCATCTGCGACTGACCAAGCAACGCTCAACGTGGGTGATGCAAGCGACGATCAGCTTGCGGATCACTTGCAAGCCTCCCTCGACGTTGTCGCGAAACAGCTTGAGCACTGGGACGCCAAGCCGACCAAGGATGGGTACGCGCCAAAGGCATGGCTCGAACGTGCGGCTTTATCCCGCCGGATGCGTAATGCCGAAACCGCGGTTTGGCGCAGTCAATGGATGGCTCGAGCGATCCGAACGGAGCAGGCCAACCGGAAAGAGCGGGCCAAGGTCCGGCATGAGGCTGAGCTCACTGATACGCGGGAACGTCTTGAGCAGATCTTGGGGCACGCGCCACGAGAGGCGCAGCAGGCCGTTGCTCATGCTCAGGACGTGATCGAGGCAACCGAACGTATTCGCCGGCTTGTCACCGACTTGAGCTTGATGGCGGGCAGCACCAAGCTTGCCTCACAGATCGACCGGATACGCGATGATGCTGACATTGCCGCCCGTGCCCTTGGACAGGCTCCCCCTGAGATGCCGTCCGTACCGGATAACCTGCCGACCAGTGTCGAGGTACAGCACGTTCTCCCGGTCCTGCTGGGCCGTTGGGATTTCGATGCCATTTTCTCACCAAAGACAGAAGCCGGAAGGACCGCTGCGCTTGCGCGCAAGCTAAGGACGCTTGAGGGCCGACGAGAAACGTGAAAAGTGTCGGATTCAGAGCACCATACACGATTAAGTCAGTGCCGCGACCGATGCTGCATGTGTGGCCTCAAGGCAAAGAGGGTTCCTCTGGCCGCCGCGCGGCGCCAACACTGGTCCCGGATCCTGTGGAGGCCCTGAGATGGCCATGAGCCCTTCCCTGCATCTATGGCGCGTGGTCCTGGTCGCTGGCCTGCATGACGCTGCGAGGGCACGCACGCCACAGGATGCGGCATGGATAGGCTCACCCGACTTTGTGCAGGTCTGCATCCTGGCCGAAGTGAACCCCGAGGCGGTTTTGCACGTCTATGCGCCCGAGAGATTTACAGGGCGCCGCAAGGTGGCGTAGATCCTGGAGCAACTAAATTCAGCCCAACATCGTGATCCATCCCCGGAAAACAAAGCAGTGACATGTCTGATCGTTTCTGGTTGAGCGATGTGCAGATGGCGTATTTTCCGCACTGCTACCGTCGACCCTCGAAAATGCTGCGCGATGGATGAACGGCCTGCCTGGTGAATCCTCACTTCAGGATAACAAAGCCCACGCAAGGCCACCTTCAACAAGCACTTGCTCCAACATTCAAGCCGATGGCATGACAGACGGAGTCCAGGCTATCGTAGGTATCCACGTCCTCAACCTCGCAGAAAATATTTTGCCCATCAGTCATGGAAGGCAAGCCGTCATTCGCGGCTTCGTCGCAGCGCCAGAAGAGCCTTAGCGCAGTTCTCAGCGCTGCCCAGTTTCAAGCGCATAAATACCATTTAGACGGATGCGCGCGGTGCCGATGGCAATCTTGTCGCCGTCAATCACATAGACCATGCCCGTTACCGTCGCGCCATGTCCGGGAGCGGGGATCTTCAGACCGATCCTGACAGCATCGGACTTGATACGCATTCTCAATGTCATGTTGCCGCCAGCACCAGAACCATAGCCTTGGAACCGAAAGACGAACAACCTGTTCAATGCGTGCCATGACACCCATGGGTGAAAGGATCCTCCCACGCTGGACTTTCTATCCGCCGCTATCTTAGTTTCACCGCTGTCCGTCGTCAGATAATTTGGAACAGAAGAGCGAGCTTTCGTTTGGAGCCTCTGGCTCACCGTGGGTTGATGTTACGCGTTTTCAGTTTCGTGGCGCAAGCGCCGGGTGAGCATGGTTTTGCGTTTAGTCTCCTCTCGCTGTTTCAGGATCTGCTTAGCGCGGCCGAGGTAGACGTCGGCAGGCGTCAGGTTGCCCAGGCTCTCGTGGTACCGGCGGGTGTTGTGGTATTCGACGAAGGCACCGATCTAGTGTTCTAGATCCCCCCGCAGGAAGTAATGCTCGAGCAATACGCGGTTCTTCCTGGTCTGGTGCCACCGTTCGATCTTGCCCTGGGTCTGCGGGTCGTACGGCGCCCCGTGGACATGATCCATGCCCTTGTCCTCGAGATGATCGGCCAGATCGCCCGCGATGCAAGACCAGCCGTTATCGCTCGACAACCTTGGTCTGGCGACCACGGTGGCGCTGTCGCACCCCGACACGTCCAGGGCCAGGTCCAGCGTGGAGGTCACATCCTCGGCCTTCATCGTCGTGCAGAGCTTCCAGGCGATGATGTAGCGGCTGCGATCGTCGAGGATCGTCGACAAGTGGACCCAGCCCCACCCAAAGACCTCGAGATCGGTGACGTCCGTCTGCCAGAGTTCGTCGGGCCGGGTGGTCTGGTCCTTGAATTCATTGGCCGCCTTCATCACGACATGCGCCGGTGCCGTGATCAGATCCTCCGCCTTCAGGGTCCCGTAAGCTGATGCTTCCACGATGAAGTTGGAGGGATCAATTCCCCGACGAACGGTTTTCCAGGGTCAGATCGACAACGACCTCCTTCAGCGCTGTCGTCTCCGAGCGCAGCTCCTTGACCTCCGGCGCGCTCGCCTGACGCACGGTATCGCCGGCCAGCCGCTGCCTGCCCGCCTCGAGACACTCCTTCGACCACGTGTCGTACAGGCGCTCGCGTGCGTCGGGACAACGATCCCCCGGATCGTTTTCCGATCCTCCTCACCCCTCACGGCGGCAC
>NZ_JBAPKY010000121.1:0-3714 GCF_037083785.1 Roseovarius sp. D22-M7 | reverse complement strand
TCCTCGATCCAACCGCCGCCACTGCCCGCCATAAATGGCGTGGCCGGCAGTGCCTCCCGTCTACTCCGGGAACCCGCGAAATTGATAAGACAAGGGCTTCTCATTCGTGACGAGACCTTGCAGGTTGGCGCCATGCCCATCTGCGCGCTGGAAAAACCTCTCCGTCCTCCCGTTTTCGGAAAACATGATTTGTGCGAAAAGCCTGCTACTTCGTGGGGCCGTGCAGGCGCAGTACAGTTCTGCTGCCCCTGAAACGACAAGGAGACTACCATCCGCTTTTCGGTCACCGTCGCCCTCATCCTCATACTGTCGGCCGTGGGGCTGACCTACGAGGTTGCCGCGGGCCGCGTGCTCGCGCCGTTCTTCGGCACCTCACTGCTGACCTGGACGACCGTGATCGCGACGGTTCTGGGTGGCTTTTCCTTGGGCAGCGCCCTCGGGGGGATCGTGGCGGAACGGCCGCGCGCCGCAGCCTTGCGCATTGTCCGCAGCGCGCTCGTCGCGACGGCGGTCCTGATGGCCGTGTCGCCGACGCTGCTCGGCCTCGTGCATGCCTGGGGCGCGCGCGGCACGGGTGGCATGATGCTCAGCGTGGTTCTCGTGTTCTTTCCGGCGTCCGTCTGTGTGACCCTGCCGTCGCCCCTGCTCGCGAAACTCGCGATTGAGGCGCGGCCGGGCCGGGAGGGATCGTCGCTGGGGTTCGTGCTGGCCGCAGGGTCGGTCGGCGCGATCTTCGGGGCCATCCTCGCCGGGTTCGTGACCTTGCCGCTGATCGGCTCGACGGCGACCTTCGCGGCCTGCGGGGCGGTGGCGCTGCTCTGCCTGCCCCCCATACGCGGCGGCCATAAGCGAAACCCGGGCGTGACCCTCGCGGCCGCGGGGTTCGTTGCCTTTGCGGGCCTCGCCGGATCGCCGGCCTGCCAGTACGAATCCGGCCTGTCCTGCCTGCATGTCGTCCAGCGGGGCGCGGAGGTGCGCCTCGTCTCGGATGGCACAGTGCAGGCCGCCGAGCGGGTCACGAGGGTTGAGGCCGAGAGTGGCACCATAGAGCTTGTCCTGAGCTATACCGCGTGGCTCTGGGCGCGCCTGGAACGCGATCTGGGGCCAAAGGCATCGGTTCTGTTCGTCGGCGGCGGCGGTTACACCCTGCCCACCAAGCTGCTCGCCTCGCGGCCCAACGCCCGGGCGGTGGCCGTCGAGATCGACCCCCTGGTGACGAAGGTGGTGCGCAGGCACATGCCGGGTGCTGCGGACATGATCGCGCAGACCGGATATGACGCATCCGAGGATGACGGCGCGGGCGGGCGGCTCGGCATCGTGCATGCCGACGGGCGGGTCTTCCTGAACGAAACCGACCAACGCTTCGACGCCGCCGTGATGGATGCGTTCTCCTCCGGCTCGGTCCCGGCGCATCTGGTCACGCGCGAAACCTTCGCGCGGCTGCGCAAGATCGTCGACGGCCCGGTCTACGTGAACCTTCTGGATACCCCCGACGGCCCGCTCACGCGCGGGGTCCACGCGATCCTGCGCGCGCTTTATCCGAATGTCGAGGCCGTTCAGGGCGGCGTGAACGCGCGGGGCCGCGCCAACATCCTCCTCGCGGCCTCCTTTCGGCCGCTCGAGCCTCTGGACAGTTTGCCAAACGGCTACGGCCGCTCAGAAATCTCCGACGCGCGCGCCTTCACCGATGATCGCGGCTGGATCGGGCATCGGTGAATCTGACGCTCTGCCCGGTGCTTTCGGCCGATAGCCGCCACCTACCCTCGCGGATGCTGCGCGGCGGCGTTCTCCAAAGCCGTCATTCCGCGGACGGCGCAGCATGGTGTCGCAGACAGGAATTCACATCTCACGATCTGCTTGCGCCGACCGGTGCAGCCGTGTTTTGCTCATCTTAGAAGCAAGGTAACGGGAAGACATGTGCACCGTCCTGGGAAGATGTCCGGGCCATCCTCATGCGAAGGCCCACGCGTGGTGGCCGCCCCCGCAGGGCGGCCGATCCGTCACGCCTGACCACAACAGCTTTACCGGAGACACACATGCAACCCACCCTCACCACCGGGGCCGAGGGCCTCGAAATCCGATGGTCAGATGGAACCGTCGGCGACTTCCCCTACATCTGGCTGCGCGATACTGACCCTTCGGGCTTCCACCCGACAACGGGCGAGCGCACCTTCGATCTCACGGTCGTGCCACTCGACCTCAAACCATGCAAAGCCGAGGTAACGCCCGACGACCTCCTCATAACCTGGAACGATCAGGACGAGCCGAGCCGGTTCGACCTGAACTGGATAAAGGTCCACCGGCCGGGCCAGCCGCGCCATGATCCCGCGAACATCACTCCCGTCGCTTGGCGAGCCGACCTTGGCGGCGCGGGTGTGCCACGTCACGACGCGGAAGGCCTCATGACCTCGGACGAGGCTGTGATGGACTGGCTGCGTCAGACCAAGCGCTACGGGCTGTCGATCGTGACCGGGCTGGCCGACACCACCGAGGCCGGGATCAAGGTCGCACGACGCGTCGGTCACCTGCGAGAGACCAATTTCGGCCTGACCTTCGAGGTGGCCTCCAAGCCCGATCCGAACAACCTCGCCTACACTTCGGATGCGCTTCCGCTGCACACCGACCTGACCAACCAGGAGTTACCACCCGGGTACCAGTTCCTGCATTGTCTCGCCAACCAGGCCGAAGGGGGTGGGTCCACATTTTGCGACGGGGTTGCCGTGGCTGAGGACCTGCGCGCGCGGGATCCCGCGGCGTTCGAGATACTTTCGACGGTGACGGTTCCCTTTCGTTTCCATGACCACGTCACTGACATTCGCTCACGCAAGACGGTCATTACCCTCGACACGCGTCGCGAGGTTTCCGAAATCTGCTTCAATGCGCATCTTGCGGATATTCTCGATCTGGACCCCGCGGTCATGACCTCCTTCTACCGCGCCTATCGCCGTTTCATGGAGATGACGCGCGACCCGGCCTACGGCATCGCGCTGAAACTGCGGGCCGGCGAGATGGTCGTGTTCGACAACCGCCGCGTTCTGCATGGTCGCGAGGCGTTCGATCCGGCAACCGGCTTCCGGCACCTGCACGGCTGCTATGTCGATCGTGGCGAATGGGACAGCCGCCTTCGCGTGCTCGAGCGTTCGCAGGGATAAGCGGGACCACAAAAACAGCATTTGTTGGTGCGCGGCGATAAGCGGTGCGCCAACTCCCAATTCAAAACGCTCGTTCAGTTTCTTCCCGCTTGGTGCTAACGGCCCAGCCGGGACGTTCGCCACGCTATCAAGCGCCGCAGCGCAGCTTCTTCAGACCGGCCGCTCGCTGCGTGCTGTTCAACGTGGAGATCACGGACAATGTATTCTACCGGGCAGCGGGGCGGAGTTCGGTCGACAAAGGGGCCAGCTCAGATGTCTTGAAGTTGTGGTGGTTGTGCAGAGCAGGTCAGAAGACGGCCCCCCGGTCTGTTTGGCTCTTTCGTGGCTATCGCCAAGCCAGTGCGCAAGGGGGGAATGCAATAGCCGCCGGATCATTTCACTGCCGCGATTGCTGGGGGTTGCCAGCTTCCGTCCAGCGCAACTTTTTCCGGCCAGTAGAGTCGCATGACTATGTAGATCGGACCATCCGGTGTCAATGTGCATTCAAAACTGACCCGGTGTGATCATCCAAAAATGACCCACCCCGGAGGTGGCAAAGCCCACAGGCGAGCGGCCACCAAAT
>NZ_JBAPKY010000120.1:0-3838 GCF_037083785.1 Roseovarius sp. D22-M7 | reverse complement strand
GTGCATGAACGCACGGATGCTAACGTGGCAGGTGGGTCAGTTTTAGATGATCATAACCCACCCAGGTGGGTCACTTTTGCATGCCGATTCACAGGTCAGACCCAAAGACCTTGCGGCTGTAGCGCCACGCGCCGCATCCTCGCCTTGAGAAGTCCTTGCTGACAATATGGCGGAAGATGCGGTGCTCGCCGCGACCCGGGGCAACAGCACTGCCAACGACACACGGAAAATGGTGGATCTGGCCCTGGAGACGCCGGGCAAGACGCTGAAGCCATAGCTGCGGAATCTCCGCACGATATGCGTCCGCGTGGCGGATCCGCAGATCCCTTCCGCCAAGTGAGGCACTCCTCACGCCTCTCACCGCCGCAAAATACTGTATTCTCTACAAATTTCCGCGCCAATTGAGAACGGGACCTTTCTATCCGCATGGGGTGGAACACATCCAGTCTCAACAATTTCCGTGTGCCGCTTCAACCGCCGACAACCGCCGCTCCCACCGGGGCAAACGCTCAACATTCCAGTGTGTGCACAAGAGAAGGTGGGCGGAACAAGAATTTGAAGGGAAGATCAGGGCCCAGCCCTTTGCATTTCGTTGTGCAGATGTTTGATGCCAAGGCCCGGAGCGCGATGTCCTCTCTGAGCCCAAACTACCCACAGTGATGATCGAGAGTTTCGTCGTTGCAGCTCATGCGGGCTCCACGTGGACTGTCCGGACCGAACCTTGATCCCGCCTTCAAGGTGCTGCAGTCGTAGCCTGTTTTTCTGACATTCGTTGCGCACGCGATCTTCTGCGCTGGATGGGCGCACACACCGCGGAAACGTTGCCAGAGAACACGGCGTTTTTCTATTCCGCCCGACCTGCCCCCTGAGAGCTTCTCATTCGTGACGAGACCTTGCAGGTAGGCGCCATGCCCATCTGCGCGCTGGAAAAACCTCTCGGTCCTCCCGTTTCCGGAAAACATGATTTGTGCGAAAAGCCTGCTACTTCGTGGGGCCGTGCCGGGGCAGTACAGTTCTGCTGCCCCTGAAACGACAAGGAGACTACCATCCGCTTTTCGGTCACCATCGCCCTCATCCTCGTGCTGTCGGCCGTGGGGTTGACCTACGAGATCGCCGCGGGCCGCGTGCTCGCGCCCTTCTTTGGCACCTCGCTGCTGACCTGGACGACCGTGATCGCGACGGTTCTGGGCGGGTTTTCCCTGGGCAGCGCCATCGGGGGGATCGTGGCGGAACGACCGCGCGCCGCAGCCCTGCGCACCGTCCGCGGCGCGCTTGTCGCGACGGCGGTCCTGATGGCCGTGTCGCCCACCCTGCTCGGCCTCGTGCACGCCTGGGGCGCGCGCGGCACGGGTGGCATGATGCTCAGCGTGATCCTCGTGTTCTTTCCGGCGTCCGTCTGTGTGACCCTGCCATCGCCGCTGCTTGCGAAACTCGCGATCGAGGCGCGGCCGGGCCGGGAGGGATCGTCGCTGGGCTTCGTGCTGGCTGCGGGGTCGGTCGGGGCGATCTTCGGGGCGATCCTCGCCGGGTTCGTGACCCTGCCGCTGATCGGCTCGACGGCGACCTTCGCGGCCTGCGGGGCCGTGGCGCTGCTCTGCCTGCCCCTCATACGCGGCGGCCATAAGGGGAACCCCGGCGTGACCCTCGCGGCCGCGGGGTTCGTTGCCTTTGCGGGCCTCGCCGGATCTCCGGCCTGCCAGTACGAATCCGGCCTGTCCTGCCTGCATGTCGTCCAGCGGGGCGCGGAGGTGCGGCTCGTCTCGGACGGGACAGTGCAAGCCGCCGAGCGGGTCATGGCGGCCGAGGCCGACGGTCGGACGGTCGCGCTTGTCTTGAGCTATACCCAGTGGCTCTGGGCACGGCTGGACTGCGATCTGGGACCCAAGGCCTCGGTTCTGTTCGTCGGCGGCGGCGGGTACACGCTGCCGACAAAGCTGCTCGCCTCGCGGCCCGAGGCCCGGGCGGTGGCCGTCGAGATCGACCCTCTGGTGACGAAGGTGGTGCGCAAGCACATGCCGGGCGCCGCGGACATGATCGCGCAGACCGGCTATCACCCGTCCGAAGATGAAGGCGCCGACGGTCGGCTCGGCATCGTTCATGCGGACGGGCGGGTCTTCCTGAACGAAATGGATCAACGGTTTGATGCCGCCGTGATGGATGCGTTCTCTTCCGGCTCGGTTCCGGCGCATCTGGTCACGCGCGAGACCTTCGCCCGCCTGCGGGAGGTCACCGATGGGCCCGTCTATGTGAACCTTCTGGATACCCCCGACGGCCCCCTCGCGCGCGGCGTCCACGCGATCCTGCGCGAGCTTTATCCGCATGTCAGGGCCGTTCAGGGTGGCGTGAACGCGCGAGGGCGAACCAATATCCTCTTTGCGGCATCACTCCGGCCGCTTGAACTTCTGGACAGTTTGCCAGACGGCTATGACCCCACGCAAATCTCCGACGCGCGCGCCTTCACCGATGATCGCGGCTGGATCGGGCATCGGTAAATCTGACGCGCTGCCCGGTGCTTTCGGCCCACAACGGCCGTTCATCGGTGTGACCGATGCCGCGCTGCAACGTCACCAAACCGGCCATTCGTGCATCGTGAAGCATTTTCGAACGTAGGACGTCGGCAGGGCGGACCTTTCGACTGTTCGCTGCGGGTACGCCTTCATCGACGCAGCAGATGAGTTCCAGACGCTTGCGAATGGCGATCACCTGCAAGAGCGCGTGGTCGGCGTCGCCCGGGCCGCCTCCACGCTTCATACCGCCCGCGACGAATCCCTCGGCGCGGCGGACACGCGCTCGGGGGTGACGTTCAACGCTGATGAAGGAAGAGTTGCAGGACCTCTTCGCCCCAGTTCGACAGCAAGGCCGAGGTGGCGGAGCTCCTGACCGCGCGGCTCACATGGGCGAAGCGATCCCACGAGGCACCGTGCCGCAAGCTCGCCAGAACGCTTCAAGCGCACTGGGACAGGATCCTGAAAAGGTTCGACAGCCGGCCAACCAATGGCGCTGTCGAAGCCATCAACGGCACGATCCAGGCGGTCAAGGCCCGGGCCCGCGGCTATCCCACGACACGGAACTTAATCAACCTGGCGTACCTCGTCGCCGGCCGGCTCAAGCACCTCCCCGCATCGCCCTACGACATAACATCTCGTGTGGTCGCGACCTGAACCGGGACCTGCAAACCCGCACAATCCGCGAAGAAGCCAAAATGGTTTAACAGGGACTCAACAGACTTTCACGCCACCTGCTGGCACAAAACCACTTTAGATTGCAGTTTTGCGCGCCAACTCTCGGATGGCATTGTATGATGGGATTTCCATATTTGATAATAAATCAATGAGGTAGAACAAAATTTAGAACTTTGCAGAAGTACGGCAAAAAAACAACTTGACTTGAGAGAGCGTGATCCACGAAGTTTGTTAACAAAGGTTAACACGTGAGGGGATCTTTCAGTACAAGATTCAGGCGATACCTTCAGTGTAAGCACGCGCTTAAATAGGCGTGCTCCATCCCGATCCGCGATCAGTGATCAGTCACGGTACGAAGTATACAATAAAAAGTTGTGCGGCAATCATCGGTTTTTTGACGCACGTCATGGAAGTTTTAGTTGGATCCTTTTTTTGGGTTCGCAGGCACCACCTCGGAAGAGGTAAAGGCAACGCACTTCAGTATTATCTGAACGGAGAATTTTCATGGAACCGGAAATTTCTTTTGAAGTAATTGACGGCGTTGAAGCGGATGGCATCCAGTTCGTCCTGACGCTGTCGGGGCCGGCGCCGGCGGAGGTGACGGTCGGCTACCGGACGATCTCCGGCACGGCGCTGGAGGGCCCCGACATCACGTC
>NZ_JBAPKY010000119.1:0-4002 GCF_037083785.1 Roseovarius sp. D22-M7 | reverse complement strand
CGGTAGCGGGCGAGGGATGGCTTGCTCATACAGCCCGTGTAACCGCATGGATTCACGATGTGAATCGTCAACAGTCAAAGTTGTGCAACAACGCCGACCTGCAGTGTCATCATTTGCGCAACACAAGCCGCCAAAGGTACAAATAACCATGCGATCCTCGACATGGATCTCGACCAGAGCCACGCTGCGCTTTGCAACAGTTACAAGTAAACATTGGACATCCGGTAAGGATTGTCCTCATGTTACGGAAAAAAAGGGGGAACGACCATGGCGCTGACCGCAATAATCGAAACGCATGGCGGGCCGGAGCAGTTCAAGTTGGTGGACCGTGATGTCGGCGAACCGGGGGCCGGTGAGGTCCGCATCGCGCATAAGGCCGTCGGCCTGAATTTCATCGACGTTTACCAGCGCAGCGGACTTTATCCGATGCAATTGCCCCATGCCATGGGCATGGAAGCCGCGGGCGTGATCGAGGCCGTGGGCGACGGGGTCACGCATCTGAAGGTCGGTGATCGCGCAGCCTATGCCGCGAACCCGCCCGGCGCCTACGCCGAGGCACGTGTCATGCCGGCCGCCCAGGTCTGTCCCCTGCCGGAGGACATCTCGTTCGAGGAAGGGGCCGCGATGATGCTCAAGGGCATGACGGTGGAATACCTGTTTCACCGCACCACGCCCCTGACGTCGGGTGATACGGTGCTGTTTCATGCAGCAGCCGGCGGTGTGGGCCTTCTGGCGTGCCAATGGGCGCGCTCGGAAGGGATCACATTGATCGGCACCGCGGGCACGGATGAAAAATGCCAGCTGGCGCAGGATCATGGCGCTGCCCATTGCGTGAACTACCGCAGCGGCGATTGGGTCGCGCAAGTGCGCAGCCTGACGCAGGGAAAGGGCGTCGACGTGGTGATGGATGCCGTCGGCAAGGACACGTTCGACGGGTCGCTCGATTCCCTGAGGCCACTGGGCATGATGATATCTTTCGGCAATGCGTCGGGGCCGGTGCCCCCTTTCGACGTCGGTCTTCTCGGGAAGAAGGGCTCGCTGAAGATCACGCGTCCGACGCTATTCACGCATATCGCCGATCACGCGGCCTGCCAGGCCATGGCAAAGCATCTTGCCGAGAAAGTGCTGTCCGGCGATGTGAAGATCAACATCGGCCAGCGGTTCGCCTTGCGCGACGTCGCAGAGGCGCATGAGGCGCTGGAGGCACGCAAGACGACAGGCTCGACAGTATTCGAGATCTGAGCCTTCCTTGCATCGTGGCAGTGATCGTCATGCGGGAATGTCAGCACCGGGATTAAAGATGCTGCAGTCAGCGAGTGGGGCGTCGAAGCAGACCTTGTCTGCATTGCATAACGGCTGCGGTGTGGCGTCGTACTTTACATGAGACCTCGACGCCTATTGCACGACTCCGCTTGGACCATGCTTCATGAAATGCCATTGCCCGTAGCTGTCGCGCAGATCAAGTTCGATGGCTGTTCTGGAAGTCGTGGACGCGCTTCCGACCTCGGCGACAGAGAACTCTATGCCATTCGGCATGTCGATCCGGACCCGGTGCTCGCCGTCTCCATGGGGCGGACTTATGGGACGGCCTTCTGAAGACAGGACGTCACCGATCCGGACCTTCGCCCTGCGGGCTTCAATATCGGCGTCCATTTCGATCGGCGCGTAAATCGTGTCGTGAAGTGTGGGGCTCATGGCACGGAAAACCCACCAGTGGGTGGCTTCTTCATCCGTTTCCCCTCCGGTCAACACCGTCTCAAGAGCCTTGCGTTGCTGCTCCGATGCAGTTTCATCAATGATCAGTTGCATCTCTCCGTCACCTTGGTAGATCGGCCCGGGCCAGGCATATAGAACGGCGACTTTCAGCCCGGTCAGGTTCAGGTCACCGAAATGGCCATTGGTGATCTTCATCACCTCGAAGCCTCGACAGTGGCCATGGGTGGGATCTTCCTCGAACTGACAGGGGCAGGCGTATCCGCAGTTGCAATTCCCGTATGCGGGCCCTTCAATATACCAGTCGACATGTGTCATATCTGTTTCCTTCTGCGGTCTGTGCCGCGATGTGAAATCTATCTTTCGCCGTCAGAACGCCGAGACGAGGAGCAACAAACCGGCGGCGATTAGAACGGCGCCGGTGGTCCGTACGAAAAGACGAGGATAAGGTACGAGTTTTTCGACCAGGACGTAGACGGCAAGTCCGACGATCCAGTAGAGATTCATGATGCCGCCGACAAAAAGCAGCGCCATCAAGGCCCAGCAACAGCCAAGACAATAGGCGCCATGGTGCATGCCCATCCGCAGGGCGCCGCCATATCCCTTGCGATTATGCGCCGCCAGAAAATGCGCCGGCGACCGGCAGTGGCGCAAGCAGGCGGTCTTGAGGCTTGAGAACTGGTAAAGCCCCGCTGTGAGCAGCACCATGCCGGCCACCGGCTCGGAGCCAAGCGTCATCATCCGACCGTTGGTTATTGCCAGGTTTTCCGTCAGCCATTGCAGCAGTGTCGCGACCACGCTGAAGCCCATCCAGGCAAGCAGGTAGCCGAGCAGGAATATCAATCCGAGGGTCGTGGCCTGCGTCTTCTGCGGGCCCCGTCGCTTCAGTGCAGTGAACAAAAGCAATACCGGGGCCGCACTGGGGGTCATCATCGCGATCATCATGACCCACCACATCAGAAAGATCAGAAGGGCATAGCCCCACGTCCAGTCAACCGGCGGCCCCATCGCCATGGATTCGCCCACCGGGCCTGCCATTCGCGTCATGTCGAGCGCCGACATGGACATGCCGATGCCCATCACCGTGTACAGCCCGGCAAGAAGAACGATCAGCGCCACCGCGCCAATCACGATCCAAGTGTCACGGGTCATGACCCGCTCAAGCATCCCAGACGATACAGGCATGACGATTTTTCCAACTTCAAGCGGCGACACGGCCTTTGCCAGTCAGGTGCAGACCGGCCATGTGGGCGTGCGTTCCGGTGTTCTTGGTCAGCTCCAGATCGCCACCTGTCGTTACCGTGCGCCCTTTTGCCACTTCCGCAAAGCCAAATTCGAACCCGTGCGGCAATGCGATTCCCACGCGATGCGGCTCGCCGGTCACGATGTGCGGTATCGGTTCTGCCGCTATTTCAAACACGCCCTCTGCTGCGGCTTTGCCAATCCTTTCTTCGATATCCAGTTCGAGTGAAACTGGCGCGTAAATCGTGTCGTGCTTGTTCGGGCTCATGACGCCAAAGACGTACCACATGGTCGCCATTTCTTCGGTGTCGGCCCCCGACATGATCGCCTCGAGCGCTGCGCGCTGATCGGCGTCCGCTTTCGGATCGATGATCAGCTGCATGTGGCCGTTTCCTGCGTGGATCGGGCCCGGCCATTTATAAACTCCAGCCGCAGTCAGGCCATCAAGCGAGATATTCCCGTAATGACCCTTGTCGATCTTGAAGACCGCCGCAGCTTCACAGGTGCCATCGGTTGGCAATACCCCGAACTGGCACGGGCAGCCAAAGTTGCAATTGCAGTTTGCGAGCTCTTCGCCCTGAATTTCCCAGTCAATCATAGACGTATCCTCCTTTAACCGGTCGTCACCGGAATTGGCTACGTTCATCTCTGCCCGGAGGTTGGAAATCGTTACGTCGGCCACGCAAGTTGGCACATCCGCCTCAATGTTTATTTCCAATTGGTACCAGAAAATCGACCATTTGTCAGCAATCCCGAAAACACCTTTCTCCGGCCGTGCTGCCGTCGTGGTGTCTCGATCTTGAGGTGTTCCGAATGTCGACCCGGTGCTTGGCAGGGTAGCCGGCTTGCGCTCGCAGCGAATGACGGCTCGGCCGACGGTTCTGGATGCGGGCGACGGTTCTGGATGCGGGCTCAGCCGCTTCGCTACGCCGTCGCCAGGGCCTGTGCCCCTGGCCAGTCTGCGCGGTCGGTCATGCGGTGATCGACGCGCTTGCCGGGCAACCGGCTCAGAAATTCCGCCCGTCCTCGATACGCTCCAGCGCGCCG
>NZ_JBAPKY010000118.1:0-4337 GCF_037083785.1 Roseovarius sp. D22-M7 | reverse complement strand
GTGATCGGATGCCCCGGAACAGGTGATCGGATTAAATCGGAATCACTGATCGGATGTTATCGGAACCGGTGATCGGATGTCCCCGGAACGCGCATAGCATCGGCATAGTACATCTCTGTAAATGTTTTCGTCGGCGCGCGTTCACCCCAAGCATTGCCAACAATGAGCCGCACCTGTTTGCCTTCACCTTCTACGAACGGCAGAGCTTCTTCCTTGTGGTGCTCAAAATCAGCGTCCATGTCTTCGGCTTCCTCGGGCAAGGCCACCCATGTCTGAATGCCAAACAGGCTGCTTGGCCGTTTGCGGGTCTGCACACTCGTGCGTTCCGAATGGGTGACGCCGTTCCCGGCGATCATCCAGTTTACCTCACCGGGGTAAATCATCTGGTTGGTGCCGAGAGAGTCTTGGTGCTGGAACTCTCCCTTGTAGAGATAGGTCACCGTCGCCAAGCCGATATGGGGATGCGGACGGACGTCGATGCCTTGTTCTGTGATGAACTCAGCCGGACCCATTTGGTCAAAGAACACAAATGGACCAACCATTTGGCGTCGGGCTGAAGGAAGGGCGCGGCGGACTTCGAAATCGCCAATATCTCGCGCCCTTGGCACGATCAGTGTTTCAATCGCGTCGACGTTATCTGCGCTGGGGCAGGTTGGTTCAATTGAAGGGTTCCAGCTCATGGCGTGTTCCTTTCATCTGTTTGCAACGATCCAGTCATGGCGTCAGTCGTCAGGATTAACTGTTTGATAGTGGCCTTGAGCATCTGTGATTGCTGCTTTTCCTTTAGAGCGCCTGCATCATCAAAGGCATTGACCCCATTGGATATTGCAACCTGATTTGGGACGACCGTCACGCCGATATTGCCCAGCATCATGCGCAAGGGAACAAGCCCGCGCAAACCGCCGAATGCCCCAGGTGCTACCGATCCAATCGCCATTACCTTACCGTTAAAGGCCCAAAGTGGTGGCTCACTTTCGGTATGGGGACGTGAGATCCAATCCAGTGCGTTCTTGAGCAAGGGCGAGATCGAGCTGTTGTATTCCGGCGATGCTATGAAGATGCCGTCCTGCTCCACAAAGAGCTGTTTGAGCCGTTTCGCGTTTTCTGGCAGGCCTCGATCTTGTTCGAGGTCACCGTCATAGAGCGGCATTCCGAAATCTTTGAGGTCAATCAGTGTGACATCTGCGCCTTCCGCTTTGGCGGTGCTCGCAGCTAGTGCTGCGAGCCGTTTGTTAGTCGACGCTTTGCGGGCACTTCCGGCGAACATAAGGAATTTGGCCATGGTTGTAGCTTTCTTAGAATTGCGCGCGATGCCCGGTTTAGGCCTTGAGCACCTGGGGAATGAAGCCATCGATCACAGGCAGCTTGCGCAGAGCGAAGGGTCCGCTGCCTTGGGCTGCGACCGCGGCGGCCAGAACCACCAGCATCAACGGGAATTCCCAACCGCCACCTTCGGCGCTGAACAACCAGCCATTGCCCGAATGTGCCCAGAGCGCGCCGAGCAACAGTGGGATCGACAGAAGAGCGGCAAGGCGAGTGTAGAGACCCAGAAGGATCGCTGTGCCACCCCCAAGTTCTGCCAGAATGGTAAGATAAGCCGCCGCCGCAGGTAACCCCAGGCTTTCAAAATAGCCCACTGTGCCGGGGACCGTGAATACCATTACCTTCAGCAGCCCATGGGACAGCAGAAGGCCGCCAAGGGACAGTCGGGTAAGTAACGCGCCGTAGTTTGTGTTGGTTTCGAATGTCATTGTCTTTCTCCATATGCGTTGTTTTTCGTCTGGTATGAATATTGCATTGTTGCTTGTGGTTGATAATATGCTCATTATCCAATTCAATCATTCCAAAAAGTTGCCAATATCATGGATCACACTTCGCGCGTCGGCATCTTTATTGCAGTAGTTCAGGCACGCAGCTTTGCTGGAGCGGCGCGGGATCTGGGTATTACCAGCTCTGCTGTGTCCAAGCAGATCCAGAACCTTGAGCTGGATTTGCAGGTCAAACTGCTCAACCGCACCACACGAAACGTGTCTGTGACCGAAGAAGGCGCCATCTATTTTGAACGCGCAAAACGGGCGTTAGAGGATCTGGAAGAAGCGAAGGAACAGATTTACGAATTGAAATCTCACCCTCGCGGTCCGCTGAAGGTGAGCTTGCCGCTCAGCTTGGGGGTCAAATATCTTGGACCGGCTGTGGCGCAGTTTGCGGCAACCTATCCTGATGTCGAATTGGACGTGAGCCTGGATGAGCGTTTTGTCGACATAGCAAGCGAGGGGTTCGATCTTGTACTCAGGATAGGCTCACTAAAAGACACGTCTTTGATTGCTCGGCGTCTGGCGTCTTGTCCCTTTGTCCTATGCGCCAGTGGGGATTATCTGGAACGAAATGGAACGCCCATAGCGCCCGAAGATCTCTTGGAACACAATGTTTTGGCCTTTACCCGCAACACTGGGCTGCATGAGTGGCGTTATAAAGACAGCGCGGGACAAACCGGTCAGGTCAGCCTGAGCGGCTCATTCAAATCCGATTCTGGGGATGTTCTGTGCCATACCGCAGTCGAAGGCGTGGGCATTGCGATCCTGCCCGTCTTCTATGTCGCAGAGCATTTGAAGAGCCAGCGCTTGCTGCAACTGCTTCCAGATCACCTCACTTGGCCCGAGCGGGATATCCATGCAGTTTTTCAACCCAACCGTTTCCAGTCAACGAGGCTGCGCCTACTCGTCGATCACCTCGCCGCGACCTGCAAGCAACTGCCGTGGGAATGAAACGTCAGATTAGGTGAAAAGCGGTCTTCTTTCATAGGCTTCCAAGAAATCCGGCAACCTCACGCAGGACTTTTTCGTCCTGCAAAATCCGGTTGTGCCCCAAGCCATCAGTTGCGAAAAGCTGCGCGTCAGGCCACGCGGCGCGAAGTTCCTCTGCTTCACTGAAGGGAACCTGACGATCACCACGATCGTGAATAATGAGGGCAGGCACGGATTGACCGTTCACCGAGGGCATAAGGTCTATGTTGCGAGGGTGAACGCCCACCTTTCTCCCGATTTCGTCCTGAAGTGCATCAGTAGCGGCCCGTCTAAGCCCGATCCTGAGCGCAGTCGCTTCAATGGTGCGCGCCATTACAACCGGGCTCGCAATCAATACAAAAGCATTGGCATTTATCGAGTCAGATGTCGCCATTACTCCTGCGGCTGCACCCATGGAATGACCCAGATATAGGGAAATGGGACCTAAGATTTTGAATGCCAAGCCTACGGCTTCACTGAATACGATTGGATCGCATTGCCATGCTCTTGATGTTCCATGGCCCGGCGGATCAAGAAAAACCACCCGATAACCAGCCTGCTGCACAACCTTTCCAAAAGCACGCCATTGATCGTGATCGCCATCAAAACCATGGACGAATAAAGCCAGCGGCATCTTAGGATCTTGACCAGATTCTCGCCAGCCTACGATACCATTGCCAATATCAACGCGCTCATGCGTCTGTGACAGATGAGATCGACTGCGACGAGGTGTCAAAACACGTCGGACAAGTATTCCCGCCATAAATCTGGGTGCGAAAGTTGATGCTGTAACGATCGCCAGACCAGTGAATTTTCTAAGAAACGACAAGTTTCCCACCCCCTTTATTCTGCGATGTTCAATCGCCAATTGCCAGTTTGTATCCCAGATGAGACGCACGAAAACCCAGCCGCTCATAGAATGCATGGGCAGAGGTGCGGGACGCGTCAGCGGTCAGTTGAACGAGACCGCAACCGCGCGCGCGACACTCCGAAATGGCCCATTCTAACATCTGCTTTCCGATGCCCGCCCCGCGCTCTGCATCGGACACGCGAACGGATTCGATCTGGCCCCGCCATGCGCCCCGGCGCGATAGCCCTGGAATGAAGGTCAGTTGCATCATACCCATGACGCGATCGCCACGGGCGGCCACGGCAAGAAGCTGATTGGGGTCGTGCGCGATGGCGTCAAAGGCGTTGATATAGGCTTGATCGAGCGGCGTTCGTGTATCTTCGCGCTGACTGCCCAGCGTATCTTCAGCCAGCATTGCGATCATCGATTCAAGATCAGCAGCGACTGCGCTGCGCATGGCGATTGGGGCGTGTGTCATAATGGTTGTCTCCTTGGTGTTGAATTGTTGATTGTCGCTGAGATCTGACCCGGCATTGTCACCGAGACTTGACCCACCCGGTTGTTATGTTCTGCACGTCATGATGGCGTCAATGCTGCTGTCTCCTTCCGTTTTTTTTGGCTGTCTCGGAGCTGGCTTTGAAGCGATAGCTGTCGTTGCCAGTCTCCAAAATGTGGCAGCGATGGGTGAGGCGATCGAGCAGCGC
>NZ_JBAPKY010000117.1:0-4349 GCF_037083785.1 Roseovarius sp. D22-M7 | reverse complement strand
CGTCCCGCGCATCGTCATCCCCCTACATGCCGTGCAAAGGGTGAATCACGTTCTCAAATCCATGTCGAGGCGGGGTTTTTCAGCAGCCTGCTAAGCGCCCTCATCTCAAGCCCTGGTGTTCAAGTGGGGGGTTCGATGGTAGCGGAGGACCGTTCAAGACGGAAACCCCACCGACTAACCCTCTGTAAAATAGAGGTTTATCGAATTCGAGGGACCTGAATTTTGCGGATTAATTGATTTCGAGGTTCAAGGCGCGACGTGGCTCGGCGGGCGGTCCCGTCATCAATGCCGTTCGGCGGGACAAAGTGACCAAAATCACACTCAGTTCGTGCGAAAGATGTTCAAATCACGGCACAGCGTGTTCAAGGGGCTTGATTGGCCCGACGCGCAGCGGCAACATGGGCGTCAGGGCGTTCTACTTGGGGAATGTCGGCTATCAATCATTTTCGCGGAGGTTCGCATGTTACCTAAACTCATTGCAGCAATCGTGCTTTTCCTCACGTCACACGCCTGTCTTTCGCAGACGCTTCAATCTTCCGGACCCGTCACGTCGAATATTGATCGCAGTGTCGAAGATCTCCGTCCTGATCCCGTATTTGACGGTGAAATTATCACCGAGGCACGGGCCAAAGAAATGATTGCATCCTTCGGATGGACGCTTGTAAGTGTTGATGCGTGCGGCGGCAATAATGGATCCTGCATAGACCTCACCATCGTCAAGAAAAACGAACGGGTCTTTCGGTACACCCTCGCGCAGGATCGGTGCGCGGCCGGCCTTAAGGTGAGCAAGGGCGGTTTGAGAAACACAAGAACCTCCCGGACCAAAGAGGAAACCATTGCGCCGCGACGCTCAGGCAGGCCGCGCGATTTCTGTATCGACGGACACCGCGTATCGAGCCGTATTGTGCTGGAGAACAGCACGCTTCTGATGCCGGACGCCCTGGTGGTCAAGTTCGAGCACACACTGCAATTGCCCGGAGAGGCCAGGTGGGAAAGTCAGGTGACCCTGTCCGAAAGCGACTGGAAGACTGGCCTCGTTCTGCCGCCGAGCGGTCGATACGAAGGGTGGGCGTGGGAAGTGCGCGATGGTGACGGCCAGACGCTGAACAGCGATTCCGATGAAGTGCAGCGCATCGCGGCAGATGGCGGCTCTGAGGCGTCACCCGAAGCGCGGTGTGAGACCCGGGCGAACTTGATTGGCACGATAGGCAACACGGAGCGCGCCTTGAGCGACCAAGCCTGCAAGATGATTGAGCCGGACGTAATCGTCGTCGGACCGGTCGAATGGAATGTAAGCTTCTGCGAGATTTACCATTCGGCTACGGTCACGGAAATCGAAAAAGTGCGGGCCGAATTCATGGACGCCTGCCTGGCTAATCCTGATCTTGTTCTCACTGCCTCGGATCCGAATGAAACAGTCGTGGACCTGGCGGAACTCATCACATTCCAGAACATCTTCGAGCATGAGGGCGTTCCTTCCGTGTGCATCGACTTCACTGCAAAGGACGTTTCGGTTGACATGGGAGATAACCTGAACTGCACGGGTGACGTGCGCTTCCATTGCTACAATAAGCCTGACGGTTCTTGCTACTGCGAGCCGGGAGCGGTCGTTTCCAAGGAACTTGCATGTGCGGAAGTCGACTGAGGCGTTGTTGCACAAGTCTGACGACGGAGGATTCACTTCGTGAACCAATGCCGTTGGAAGCGCTGCATGAGCAAGCCATATTCAGCGCGATCGCAAGCTGCGCCGGCGCTGCACCTCGGGATCGCGCCGGAGCGTGCGCCACAGCGCGATGCCCGCCAGGATCAGCACCAGCGACATCGGCAGGCCGAGACTGATCGCTGCGTTGCGGATCGCCGAAAGGCCGCCGAGAAGCAGCAGCGTCACCGCCGCCGCCCCCTCCGAGAGCGCCCAGAACACGCGCTGCGCCCGGGGCGGGTGAAGCTTGCCACCCGATGTCACGATATCGTCGACCAGAGATCCCGAATCCGACGAGGTCACGAAGAAGAGCAGGATCAGCACGGTCGCGACGGTGATCAAGATCGACGCAAAGGGCAGTGTGTCCAGCACCGCCTGAAGCGAGGCGCTTTCGTTCTCGTTGACTGCTGTGATCAGGTCAGGCCCGCCCTCGGCACGCTGCGCTTCGATGCCCGTCCCGCCGAACACGGCGAACCAGAAGAACGTGAGCAGGACCGGTGCCAGCAGGACGCCCAGAATGAATTCCTTGATCGTTCTGCCCTTCGAGACGCGGGCCACGAATATCGCCACGAAAGGCGCCCAGGATATCCACCAGCCCCAATAGAACACGGTCCACGTCGTCTGCCATTCCGACGACGCGCCGGTCCCGAGATGCAGGCTCATCCGCGGCAGCGTCCGCAGATAGTCGCCGAGCGCCGAGACGAAGAGTTCCATCACGGCAAGGGTCGGCCCGGCGAGGAAAACGAATGCCGCAAGAAGCACGATCAGATACAGGTTCGCACGGCTGAGCATCTGCACCCCCTTCTTCACACCCGAGACGACCGAGATAGTGGCGGCAAGCGTGATGCCGGCGATCAACAGCGATTGCGTCCAGGCGCTGTCGGGCACGTCGAAGAAAGACGAGAGCGACGCGTTGATCTGCATCGCCCCGAGGCCCAGCGAGGTGGCCACTCCGAGCAGGGTGCCAACTGTGCAGAGAATGTCGGTACCGTGCCCGATCGGGCCCTTGTACCGCTCGCCGATCAGTGGCTCCAGCACCGCGCGCGGTGCGAGCGGCAGGCCACGGTTGAAATGCGCATGCGCCACGGCAAGAGCGAAGACGATGTAGATCGCCCACGCATGCAGACCCCAATGGAAATAGGCAAGGCGGGTCGCCTCGACAGCAGCTGCATCCGTCAACGGCTCGGCCTCGAGCGGGTCCTGATAATGCAGCAGCGGTTCGGCGACGCCGAAGTAGACGAGACCGATTCCCATGCCCGCGGCGAAAAGCATGCCGAACCAGCCGATCCGGCTGAATTCCGGCCTTGCATCCGGCCCTCCCAGGCGGATGTGCCTTGCGGGAGAGGCGAGGATGGCGAAAGTCAGCAGCAGGAATCCGGTAACAATCAGCATGTAGAACCAGCCGAAATAGTGGAAGATACCGGCCCGGACCGTCTCGAACAAAGAGCGCGTGGCCTCTGTCATGCCGGCTCCGGCGGCCACGAAGACGATGACGACGGCTGCGGATCCGAAGAAGACGGTTGGCTCCATATGAGCGGTCAGCCGCCGCCACAGGGACCGCGTCTGGACCTGTTCTTTTCCGCTGCCGCGGTCTTCGCTCTCGGTGTCGCCTTCTTTGCCGGCCATGTCTTCTTTCCCGGACCGCGCCACCGCGCCCGCCTCGGCGGTGCGGATCCGCTCTACGATGTTCTGGCGATTGCCGCCTTACCTGACAATGGTCGGCATCTGTTTCAAGGTGGCGTTCCCGAGGGATCGACCCACGTGCGGATCTTCAGGAGTGACATGGGTTGGTGGATCGCCGCGGCCCGTTGCCGCACTGCGGGACGCTTGACTGGCCAGCGAACGCCCGCCGGCGATCCGACAGGATCGTTGCTTGATCCTCGTGTTTTCAATCCGGCGGATCAAAGCCGATAAGTCGTGCATATTCAGCCTCGACAACACCGTAGGAGCCATGTGTTTCGCTTTCGAGCCCGGTGCGATCGAGGATGATGATCTGACCGCGATAGGCACGGATNTGCGATCGAGGATGATGATCTGACCGCGATAGGCACGGATCATTCCCTTGCCCTCGAGAATATGTATGCCGACCGTTACCCCGGCCCGGCGCACACCCAGCATGATCGACATGAACTCGTGGGTCAGGCTCATCTTGTCGCTCTTGATCCGGTCATGACACATCAAGAGCCACCGCGCGAGCCGTTCTTCCAGCTTGGCATGCCCGTTCGACAATGCCGTGTGCGAGATCTGCGTCATGAGGCTTTGCACGTATCGCAGGAGGTGGCGCTGAAGGGAGGTGCTCTGCCCAAGCAGATCCCATAATCTTTCGGCCTCGATGAACCACCCGTCGCCCGGAATCTGCATGAACGTCTTCTGGGAGGAATACTCGCTGTGCATCACGATCGCGGTTCCCGACATGCCCTCATGGCCAAAGAGGCCAACTTCGATGGGCCGACCGTTCTCGATCATCGCCACCGTCGACCCCACGCCGGACCTTGGGAAATAGACATGGCGGATCGGCGCGTCCGGTTCTTCGAGGACCATGCCCTGGGGCATTTTTGCGCGTTCCGGGGACATCCGATCACCGGTTCCGATAACATCCGATCAGTGATTCCGATTTAATCCGATCACCTGTTCCGGGGCATCCGATCAC
>NZ_JBAPKY010000116.1:0-4494 GCF_037083785.1 Roseovarius sp. D22-M7 | reverse complement strand
CGGTAGCGGGCGAGGGATGGCTTGCTCATACAGCCCGTGTAACCGCATGGATTCACGATGTGAATCGTCAACAGTCAAAGTTGTGCAACAACGCCCGTTCGATCATCGAAAAAATCTCTGTAGTCGTCGTGTCTTAAGATATTTCTTTTCCTTACCAAGGTGGGGTCTATATCAATTTGTGAAGAAAGAAACTCTATACCCTCATCTAGTGCTTCCACAAAAAATACCGCGTCCACTGCAAGCTTTCCGTCGGGACCTATAATTGTTTCATATTGTTGCCGGGTTATATGCCTGTAATTGTGCCCGAAGATAGAAGGTAGCCTCCTCTTGCTACCCATGATCTGATTTTGCAGGGCTTTGCCCGCTTTCAACGAAGATCGTCTGAAATGCTCTTTTGCATAGTGATAGCGTGCCGAAAACGACAGACTGCCGACAAGATCTTCAAGAAAGCTTTCATTGGGGAGGTTCAGCAAGACATCTTCGATACTTCTATTTCGCGTTGATCGAAGATACTTCCACCCAGAAACGAATCGATCCCAAGGATTACGAATAACCGTGAATTTGAAAGACTCCGTAATCCTTGAATCTGTGTTCCAGTTCGGGTCCAAGATACCATCGTTGAACTCCGCTGTCGCGTCAGGAAATAGAGTTTTTATCGAGGTTCCAGCAGCTTTTCGCTGATGAACAAAGATACATTTCTTTTCAGCAGAGTACATTGAAATTCTCGGGTTTTGAACACTGATATTGGTCTCGGTTTTTGGCCGGCTCGCAGCTAGTTGACTATGGATCGGGGATACGTATTAGGATGCCTTTTATGATCACAACGTGTGTTGGCATGGACCTCGTAGGGGGTCAAGGTACCAACGGCGAATGCGGTCGTGGATCTTGCGCCCGTTTCACCGGACACTCAGGCGGTTTCCGTTCTATCTGCAATGAAACGCGGTGCGGGTGCCATTTCGCTGCGCGGTCTTCGGTTCAGCCCTGAGTGCGGATGGATCTCGTCGTAATACTCGAACCGGCCATCGATCAATCCGAGTGCGGTTTCCGCATCCGGTAGGGGCGTCACGCGCACATAGTCGCGCTTCAGCATGTTCACGAAAGATCCCGGCGGCCATTGTTCTTGAGGCTCTTGACCGGTGTGAAGCAGGATCGCAGGCCGAGTTGCCGGGCGAAGATATGCACCTGGCACGCGATCAGGTTGCCGCATGTATTCTTTGATGATGTGACGCTTGCGTCCGTTCCGTGATCCGCTTGCCTGCATTGAACCGGGCAAGTGACGTGTTTCCAGAGCTTTTCACACGCTGGCTGTGCACCACACCGGCAGTGGGCCGGGCGTCTCGGTCTGCGGCCTTTCGGGCGGCAGGGACCAGTTCGCGGTTCATTCCGACAAAACGCCCATCGTCGCGCCGTGTTTAGAAATAATACCACAACGTCGATGCCGGTGGAACGTTCTTGGGCAAAACCAACCACGGGCAGCCCGCAGCGGCAAGATACTGGATTGCATCCCGGATACGGCGCAGGTCAACGCCTTGCGGTCGCCCGAGCCTGTGCGGGCCCGATGGAAGCCGGCCAACGATGGCCCATGCCGCATCCGTCAAAGCACAGGGATGTCGCGTCGCACTGCGCGTATTCTGCTCTCGAGTGAGTTCAGTCGAGGCCATGTTGATCTCCTGTCAGCTTCATATCTGACCTGATGCGGTGGATGTCCCCCCCCAACGGCATCTTTCATGCCATGACGGTTCCGTATGAACCGGACGGAGGGCGCAGTTATGACTACGAAGATCAAAATGTTGGCGATTGACCTGGCGAAGGGCAGCTTTCAGGTCTGTGCGGTTACGGCGGATGGGGCGGTTCCATACAACCGCGTGATGTCGCGAACCCGGTTGGCGGCACTTCTTGCCGTTCAACAGGCGTGCGTGGTGGCGATGGAGGCCCGCGCCACCTCGCATCACTGGGGCCGGGTGGCGCAGTCCCACGGTCACGAAGTGCGTCTGGTGCCTGCGGCGTATGTGAAGCCGTTCGTCAAGCGCCAGAAGAATGACCGGGCGGATGCCGAGGCCATCGCGGAGGCGGCCATGCGCCCGACCATGCGGTTCGTGGCGGTCAAGAATGCCGAGACACAGGGCCGTGCGTCGTCCATCGGGCTTGAACCGATGGCGCCCTGAAGGACGACCGTTTCGGACACATCGATGCGTGGTCCGGCAGCGCACGCAGCTAATCAACGTCCTTCGCGGGCATGTGGCCGAGTTCGGGCTGGCAGCGCCGAAAGGGCCAGCAAGCCTGAAGGTTCTGGAGAACGCGCTGGAAGACCAGACCAGCGATCTGCCCGTCCCGGTCCGGGCGATGGGGGCGATCCACGTCGAGCAGATCGCGAGGCTGACAGAGGTGATCGAACGGTTGGCGGACGAGCTCGATGGGACGTCAAGGACAGTTGCGCAGCTGCATCGGCTATGCACCATTCCCGGGATCGGCCCGGTCACCGCCGGCGCTCTCGCGGCGTTCGCACCGGATCTCGATACTTTTGACAGTGGACGGAATTTTGCAGCGTCGTACTGAAAGCGCGCCTTTGGCGTGACGCTCGGCCTTGTGCCCCGACAGAGGTCCACGGGCGGCAAGGCCAGGCTGGCTCTGTCAGCAAGATGGGCCGGACCGACATCCACCGACTGCTGATCGTCGGTGCGATGAGCGTGATCCGCTGGGTCGTCCGAAAGGATGGCAGCTCGAACCGCCGGCTCGCAGCCCTCGTGGCGCGCAAGCCCAAGATGGTCGCGGCCATGGCGCCGGCGAACAGTGAGCGGCGCAGCGTCACCGGTTCGAGCGCGCCGCGAACGGCCCGGATGATTCGGGCCATCACGACCAGGCAGGAGGATCATCGAATGGCGTGACCTGAAACATCGAAGATTATGCTTGCCAAACAGGGTGCATCCACACACGTCACCCATTTCCCGGCATAGCTCGGATGCGAATCCTTGCCCCTTTAATGCGCGTGGCTTATCAGGCGCGGAGCCGGTTTGACCAGGATACGTAACGTGACGAAAACTTCCGACGAGGTGGGCGAACGTCTTACTGAAATTGACATTGTTTGCTACCGGTGGGGTACGCTTTATTCGGTACAAGATGTGAACATACTACGCGCCTCTGTTGCGAGGCATCTCACGGTTCCGCACCGATTTCACTGTGTGACCGATGATCCCGCCGGGCTCCATCCAGAGATAGCCGCCCATCCGCTCCCCGACGAAGGTGTGGACGGTATCTGGCGCAAGCTCGGCACGTTCAGACATGACTTCCTCGGCCTCCAAGGGCGCCACGTCGTGTCGCTCGACATTGATATCGTGATTGTCGGTAATCTGGACTTCCTGGCCGAGCGGCCGGATATCGACCTCTGGATTGCGCGGAATTGGGCGCGCAAATCCGGGAGCGCGAAGGGAAGCGGCTCTGTGTACCGCCTGAAGGTGGGGAGCCATGTACAGGTATGGGAAGATTTCATCGCGGATCCCGCCGTTGCGGTCGAGACATATCATGGAAAGACACGGCAGATTGGTGAGCAGAACTGGCTTCAGCACAAGGTTGGCGATTTCACGTTCCTACCGGAAGGCAAGGTGGTCTCTTTCAAGCGACACTGCGGAGCGCGGGGGCGTAGGCTGCTTGGGATCGATACGTCCCGCTTCGGAGTGGCCAGGCCCCCGTCGAACGCGGCCGTGGTGTCGTTCCATGGGGACCCACTGCCGCGGGACGTGATGCACTCGCGGCATGGTCGTTGGCGGCGCGCACCCTTCGTTGCGGAGCATTGGCATTTGTAACTGTATGAATGTCGAAAGGGACACTTTTTTCGACCCGAGCGTCATGATGATATTCTGGGCATTTTATTATCGTTTCCCGTTAACGAAACCAAACCATGGGAATACAGTGAGTAACCATATGTGTTTCGACTTCGTGAGAACAGCCTGAAAAGAGTCTTACTCATTGAAGCATGTTTCACAAGTATCGCATTGATATGCGCCGCGAAATCGGCAGGACGGGTTGGTCCAAGCCTCAAGACTTAAGACCGTAAAGTCGGCTCCAACATTTGCGCGCATGCTCAAATTTACATTGGCACCCTGGCACGGGAGCCTACGAGTGTGTTGCAGACCAAAAAGGAAAGACCAAGACCCTTCAGGCGAGCGAGAACTAATTGTGAACATTATGAGGCTATGAGCGTCGACCTCTCGACAAGCTCACCAAGATCCGCGAAACTGCAACGCAGGTAGAGCGATCCATTACCTCAAACGGTGAAGCAGCAACATGATGACTATTCCGATTTCATACGTGCTCGATCGTGGCTTTGAGCGTTGCACGCTGGTATCTTTGTTCTCACTCCTGACTAATAGTGGAACTCACCATGAAATTTCTCTCTTCTGCGAGGCATTGTTGCAGAACTCAGGCCTGAGGTATGACTTCCCCTTACCCCACTGAGGTCAGCCCACGCGAGCGATCTCGGCGGTGCCGAGGGCGTTG
>NZ_JBAPKY010000115.1:0-4554 GCF_037083785.1 Roseovarius sp. D22-M7 | reverse complement strand
CCGACCAGACCGTTGCAATCAGGCGGGGTCCATATACAACAGCCGATGCGCGAGGCGTCCATGAAGGTGCCGCGCTTGTCCTGCTTTTCGCGGAGTGCACCCGCGACGGTGTCCCACTGGGCGTCCGCGTCGGCCTTGCTTTCCAGGGCGAAGATCGTCTTGAGCATCGCCGCCACCGCGGTGCTCGGCCTGGCGGGGGGCATGGGCCAGCGCGTCGCGCCTCCAGTGAACCCGACAGCGCTGATGGGTGGCATTGAAGACCCGGCGCGGTGAAAAGGAAGAGCAAATGGTCCGGGGGACCATCTGCCCGACGAACGCCCGCAGCCCCTTGTGGTCGTCAGCGATCACCAGCTTCACGCCGCGGTCGGCNAGGAAGAGCAAATGGTCCGGGGGACCATCTGCCCGACGAACGCCCGCAGCCCCTTGTGGTCGTCAGCGATCACCAGCTTCACGCCGCGGTCGGCGAGGGAGCGTGAGGCAAGTCGGTCCGGAAGGTTTCGGCTTCGGACGGCCCGGGCGCGACGCCCAGCACCTCGCGCGCGCCGTCCTCGTTGACCGCGCCGACCGTTCCCCGGACCGTTTTCCGATCCTCCTCACTCCCGGTCGCGGTAACCGTTTCGCTGAACGTCCCGCAGAGGCGNCGAGGGAGCGTGAGGCAAGTCGGTCCGGAAGGTTTCGGCTTCGGACGGCCCGGGCGCGACGCCCAGCACCTCGCGCGCGCCGTCCTCGTTGACCGCCACGGCCACTCTCACGGCGCGGCTGATGATGCGCCCGCCCTCGCGCACCTTCACATAGATCGCGCCGCGTGACAGATAGGGCCGTTGACCGCGCCGACCATCCCGCGGACGGTCGAGAATTCGGTCCGGGGAACCGAATTGATGCGGCTCAACCCCTCCAGGGGCCGGTTCAGGAACGCGTTCACCCGCTCGTCGATCTCGGCGCACAGCCGACTGACTTGGCTCTTCGACATCCCGCCTGCGCCCACGAGTACTGTTTGCGGGTCTTGCGCTTGATGCCCTTGACCAGCTTGTCAGCGGCATCCTTCGATGTTTCGGATTTCGCTTGCGCGGTCCTTCGGTTCTTGTTCATCTTCGCTCCTTGATGGCTGCGATGAACCGGAAATCCTCCGTTACGAAAACATCAAATCTGTCTCACAGGCTCTGACGTTAACCAGCCTGCTGTTCCAGGCGGCCGCGACGTTCACGCCGTCACCCAGAAGATCGCGGCCCGAAACGACGACGTCGCCGATATTGACGCCGATACGGAAGGCAAGCTGCCGGTCGGCCGGTGTCTTGCCATTGCGCTCTGTCGTGCCGGCCTCGACCGCGACGGCGCAGCGCATGGCCGAGACCGCGCTCTGGAATTCGATCAGCAAGCTGTCGCAGGCGGTGTTGGCAACGCGGCCGCCATGCCGAGACAGCAAGGGATCGATCAGCTCCGACCGATGTGCGGTCAGCGCCAGAAGGGTCGTTTCCTTGTCGGCTGCAACAAGTCGCGAGTACCCCGCCACGTCGATAGCGACGATCGTTGTCAGCTTGCGCGCGACACTGGTCTGATCCTGCGACGTCATCCTCGCGCCCGGAAAGGACTGAACGTCCTCGAGGCTCGGCTTACAGTCTGTCGAGTCCAAAGGCGACCGCTGGTGTCGACACTCCCCCTTGACCGCACGTTTCAACGTACGAGGAAAATGCTGCTTCGTCGTCATGCAGCATCGGGCGCTTCGGGCTCCGCCCAAGATTACCCGGGTTGCGACCCCTGCGTCTGCGCGGCGTTCGCGACGAGCCGCCTGGTGACCGTGCGCATCACGGCCATGGCGAATTCGGGGTCTTCATATTGCACGCGCGTAAAGCGTTTTTCGTCGAGTTCGTAGACGACCGTATCCTCCAGGGACCGAACCGTCGCCGATCGCACGGCACTCTTGTTGAAGAAAGCCATCTCGCCGAAAATGTTCCCCGCGGCCACGGATACGTTCCGATCCTCGATTTCAACGCGCCCCTCGGCCAGGTAATATAGACTGTCGACCCGATCGCCCTTATTGAAAATGACATCGCCCGCCTGGATGACACGTTTCTTCCCGTAAGCGATGGCGGCGGAGAAATCAGTTTCCGACTCGTCCGTCATATGCGTCACCAGCCGGCGCAGAGCGATGATTTCATACAGGCGATAGGCGTTGCTGGATAGCAGGACGAGTTCGATCGCCAGAAGCGGCCAGATCTGAAACACCCCGCTATAGACGATGAAGCAGACAGACGACGCCATCGCGAGCAACCGCACCGGGATCATCGCATTCATCGAGAAAGTGGCCAGTTTCAACAGGGCAGCGAGCCAGCCGACAGCCTCGATCATATGGTGGGCAGTGATGAGTTCCATCGGCTCTTTCTCTTGATGAGCCCGCAGTACTTGGGTCCAATACACGACCCGGGTATGCTTGGATGCCCCGCGCTCGTGCCTCGGTCGGGATCATCGGTGTCCCGCGTGCTTGTGTAGAGTATGCGCGATGAGGCTGCCATGGCCAAATAGAGGGTGATGGGGGCGGTGCATGCCGCGATCATCCGGCGGGTTGTGGATCAACCGCCAGCCCAGCCATACCGCGATTGAGGCGAATACGACGCTCCCCATCGCCTGCCCGATCAGGACACCCGGCGCGTCGAGCATCATGCCGCCAATGATGACGAAGGGCCAGGTGCCCAGTGTATTCTGTCCCCAGCTCAACCAGGTCGAATAAGACGGGCGACCCAGCGTGTTGAACGATGCGCTGGCGACGAAAATTGCGCCATTGAAGAAGGATGCAAGCGCCACCGGGAAGCAGAAGAGGAAAATCAGTGACCGCGTCAGATTCTCGGCACCGAACAGCCCGGCGATCGGGCCACGGAATATGAACAAGATCACGGTGACGAACATCACGTATATCGCAACGAACTTGAGAGCGTCGACATAAGCTTTCTTGACCCTGTCCATATTGCCTGCGCCAAAATTCTGGCCGAGTATCGGCCCGATGGCGCCCGCAAGCGCCCAGATTACCGAGAATGCAACCGGCGTCAGCCGTCCGATAACAGCCATGCCGGCGACCGCCTCGGGGCCGAATTTCGACATCTCGCGGGTCACGATCGCGGTGCCGATCGGCGTGGCCACGCTTGTCAGCACGGCCCGAACGGCGAAGTATGAAACCGGCTGGTAATCACGCCAGAGCAACCTGAGTCTGGGTGAGACAAAGGCGTTGTGGCGCCGCATCGCCGGATAAACTGCAAAGCCGAGCGTCACGAACCGTGCCGCCACCGTCGCCCAGGCCGCGCCCTGCATTCCCATATCCAGACCAAAGATCAGGATCGGGTCCAGTACGGCGTTGGTCACCGCCCCGAAAAGCGAGGGGTACATCGCCATCCGGTTCTCACCATATCCACGCAGCACCGCCACGGTGACCATGGACAGCCCAGAAACCCAGGTAAACGGGATGATGATCCAGAGATAGGTTGCAGCCAGTTCGGCCACCGTGCCCTCGGCACCCAGAAGTCCCAGAAAAAACTCTATGTTTGACAGGAGGATCAAGGGCACAATGACAGCGATCACCACCGAAAACATCGCTGTACTGGTGGCATATTCCCGGGCCTCCAGCGTGTCGCTCGAGCCGATTGACCGCGATGCCAGGACTCCCGCAGCGACCGACACCCCGATATTGATGGCGCTGGTAAAGAACATCAGGGCGCTGGCATAGCCCGCCGCGGCCGCCAACACCTCGTATCCGAGCATCGAAATGAAAATCAGGTCGATCAGATCGACCGCATAGACCGCCATCAGGCCGATGCTGGCCGTAAAAGATGAAACCGACACGTGACGCATGATGCTGCCAGTGGTGAACACCGCATTGTTCTCTGTCGTCATCTCAAATCTTTCTGAGTCGGGCCAGCCATCGACCGTGCAAGCATTCCGGGCGCGCACGAGTTCCCGCCTTGCGTTCCGACGATTGTACAGGCCCAAATCGTCGGCAGGTAGCCTCTCGTTACATATCACGACGCCCCGAGTGGTCGGCAGCGACATCGAGTTGGGCAGGTGCATGCCGGGTGGCGGCTTTGGGTAGCGCGGCTCCAAGATTTCGTGGCTCAGCATAGCTTGCGCTGCGCTTATAGCGAGCGTCTGAAAAAGGCCGATTGTGTGGAAAAACTCAAAGATCGAGAAAATGCCCTGAAAATCTGGAACGATGTTCCCTTAGGGTCTGGCCCCATTGATTTCAGGTGCGCTGCGTGATTCACGGCACCGAAATCGGAGCGGTGACATGTCTGATCTCTTCTGGCTGAGCGATGCGCAGATGGCGCGTCTGGAGCCCTGTTTCCCAAAGTCCCACGGCAAACCAAGGGTCGATGACCGCAGGGTTCTGAGCGGAATCATTTTCATCAATCGCAATGGCTTACGTTGGCGCGATGCGCCTGCGGCATACGGTCTGCACAAGACGCTCTACAACCGGTGGAAGCGATGGAGTGACAAGGGCGTCTTCGCCCGGATCATGGCCGGCCTGGCCGCAGAGCACCGCGAAAAGAAGACCGTCATGATCGACGCGAC
>NZ_JBAPKY010000114.1:0-4564 GCF_037083785.1 Roseovarius sp. D22-M7 | reverse complement strand
TCCTCCACGGAGAAACTCCTTCCCTATTCCAAGACAGGGACGGATTCCCAGAAATCATAAGTCAGAAGAAGGTGGGCCCCAGATCGCGCTTACGGATCACCGGGCTCAAGCCGGTAATGTCTTGCCCGTGCGCTTCCGATCGAGGACTGCACAGGGCAGATGCGAAACGCACTGTCCTTATCCGGTAATGTCTTGCCCGTGCGCTTCCGATCGAGGACTGCACAGGGCAGATGCGAAACGCACTGTCCTTATCAAGCCGCGCAATTATTCGCCCCCCCCCGGGGACATAATGCGCAGTGACCATCCATAACCGGGACAAGTGCGGCGCCTTTGAACGCGGGAAGGTTCGGATCATCGCGAAGAGAATGCGGCGGCTGACGCACAGAATGCGCTTGCCATCTCCGTGCAGGCGCGGATGGGGCTGCCGCCGATCCCTTGGGATAGGCAAGTCGGCCGACGAGGCGCCAGCCCCGGCTCATAGCCGGGGCTGAGCCTTGGTCCGGCCCGACCCTATTGTGCCGGCACGACGGCCGGTGCAGACGAGTAGCTGTCCAGCGCGCAAGGCACGTCGGACAGCTGCGCCTTCTGATCATCCGATGCCGGGTTGACGCATTTCGCATTGAAGGTGCCCCAGACGAAGTCCACTTGGGTGGCTGTCACCGAGGGCCCGCCATTGGCGTAGAACCACGCCATGTTAGGTGTGCCCATCTCGACCCGGCCATAGCCGAGAAGGTTGGTGGTCCAGCTTGCGCCGACACCCTGCATCCCGATGTTGCCAAACCCGTCCACCGAGGCTTGGGAATGGCAGGTGGTGCACGAGGCCGAGTTGACGAAGCCGCCTTCGGTCACGGTGGCGCCCATGCCGGTCGGAACCCCGCCGGCCGTGTTGAACGTGGTCTGCGTGCCCTTCAGCCTGTAGTTGCGCCAGACCGGGTCGCAAGCCTGCAGCATTGTTGGGTCGGGCGTGCAATCCGGCCCGCCGACGCCAACGCCCATCCCGTCCAGCAGCGCCGTCAACGGCTCGGTGGGCGCCTCGCCGGTGATCTCGGGCGAATAGACCTGCCCAGTCACGAAGAGCGGGTCGTTGATCTCGCCCCTGACGGGGTCCGGCGCCCGGTCGTCGTTCAGGATCGTCATCGGCGGGATGTAGGAGGGTCCGAACACCGCCGCGGTCCCATCCTGGTCGTCGGCCGTGTAGCCGAAGCTGTCGTTGCAGCCGATGTAGTCGCACCGGCCCAGATTGGCGACATGCTCCATCGCATACCAATGCCAGATCGGCAGCTCCTTCGACGCATTGGTCATCGCCACCATGTAGTAATAGCCCGACTTGTCTGGATCGGCGCCGGGCGCGTCCGCGAGGTACATCGTCAGATAGGGATAATCCGCGTTGTTGGGCGGCACCTCGCCCCGGGGCGTCCGAGGCTCGGCCACGTCGTCACCTTGGCTTTCGGTCTTGAGGCTGGGGATCAGGCCGAGATCGGCCATGACCGTCTGGTGGATGAAGTCGGCCTTGACCATCACCGAGTCGACCGGAAACCGGACCTCGAGACCATGCGCGGCGGCGAGATCGCCATCGTCCAGGGCTGCGTTCTGGGCGCGGTTGCGCGCCGCCAGGCCCTCGGTGGTGTAGAGGTCTTCGCGGTAGATGTAGTCGATCATCGCCTTGTTGCGGAAGACCAGTTCCAGCTCGAGATCGCGCAATACCCGCGCCGGGTCGATCTGGTCGGCGAGGTTCAGCGCGTGGTGCGAGCGGACGTCGTTCGACGGGTTGCCGCTGAGCGAAATCGCCAGCGGGCTCGGCGGGTCGTAATCGGCGCGGAACACCGGGCATGCGTCGGGCTGCTCGGCAGGCACCGTGCCGGGCTCGCAGCATTGCTCCGCGGGATAGCTTTGGTCGCTGGTGCAGATCGGCCAAGGCTTTGCCGGCCAGCCCGTCTGGTCGGTCCCCCAGTTCCAGAAGCCCTCTGATACCGCCGAGGCGAATTGCGTCCATGCAAAAGCGTCAGGACATGTCGCCGCCGCCGAGCCTGCGACCGGGCCCTGGAACATGGCCTTGCCGTCCACCGCCGCAACGCTTTGGCGGCACGCTGGCGCATCCTGCACGAAACTGCGGTAGAACATCCGCTTTTGCAGCGCGTTGGCCGGGCTGTCGCCGGTGTCTTGCGCGGCCGCCGGCCATGCGAGCGGTACGGCGAGTGCGGCGCTCAGAACAAATCTATGGTTCATATTATCTCTCCCTGAAAAGACGTCCATACCTGAGGATACCCGCTGTGCGTGTAATACACAAAGGTTATCGCGGCTCCGGAAAGCAGGGCGAAGCGGCTTCGCCCCGCGCGGAAATGAATACCCGACCGCGCGTCTCGATTACGTCATTGTGTCCGACGATCTTACGGGCCGGCGTCCGAAATGGTGGGGCTGGCACCTCAACGACCAAACGGAGGGTCGTTCGGCGCATCGATTGCCGATGCCGTAGCGCACAATTTCCATAGCACCGAAGTTCACGCGCGCTTTCTTCCTCGTCAGATTTGTCGCCGCTGGATGGCGCGCCTCCAGCAGCCCCAAACTCTCGACGTCAAGCCGCCAAAATGCTGCGCGATGCGCGAGTGACCGGTCTGACGCGCCGCATCGCAGCAGAATAGGCAATAGTTTAATGGCTGGTTTGGGCCGTCTTTGTCTACCGCGGGTCTTCCTTGCGAGGGGAGGATCCGGGCTTTCTCTGCCAGCGCGAACAGAAAGGCACTTGCCATAAATGCGGGCCTTCATCTGCCATCGGATCCTCCGTTCCTTGCCGAACTGCTTGCCGAGCTTTCTCTCGAGCGGGACGGCAGGGTCGACTGGCAGGGCTTAGCCGGGCCTCTTTGAGGTCAGGAAGGCCACCGAGTCATCGGTTTCAAGCTCGATCCAGATCGGGAGGTGATCGGAAAGCTGGCGGGTGCGCCAGTGCACGCGCCAGTAAGAGTCGAAGACATCCTCATCCCCGGCGATGTCACGCGATCCACCATAGTCCGAGATGACCGCATCGCGATAGCTCGGCTTGTCGGCATCGCGGAAGACATGCGCGAAGAGATCGAGCGTGCCGCCACTCGGGGCGCCATTCGACCGCGTGCCAAGTCGGAAATACTCGTTGGAGCTTAGAAACATGCGGTCGTAGATCTCGGTTCCGGCGGCGTTCGTGGGCAGACCCAGCAGCGCTTGCGGCTCGACATACCCGTCACTCTCCAGGAGAGCGGCCGTATCGCCGTCGCGCGCCGCGTAAAGGTTCATGTCCCCCACGAGGATGAGGTTTTCGGTCCACATGTCGTCGCGAGCCTCGGCAAGTGCCGCCAGAAGCAGGCGCACCTCGTCGCGCCGATACCGAACGTCTTCGGTGCCGTCGCCCGGCGCCAGATGGACGTTCACGAGAGAAAAGCGTTTCCAGCCGGTGATGAACCCGGTCACATGCGGCGCGCGCGACAATTGTTCGGGTGGCCTCGCGCTTTCGAAGGCGAGGCCCGCGCGCAGCTCGGGCCAGGCGGCGACTTCACCGGAAAGTCCGGACAGCTGCACGCGCCGCTTGTCGTAGAGATAGACCGAGCGCTCCTTGTTGCCCGCCGGCCCGCCCGTGATGTCCGTCATCATGTACCCCCAATGGGGCCCGAGCAGGCGCATGAGAATATCGAGATCCTTCAAGGTGCGTTTGACTTCCTGAATGGCCACCAGATCGAAATGCGAGATGACCTCGGCGATCCAGTGATAGGCCACTGGAAGACGCCCCGAAAGGTCGCCGAACACGCGGATATTCCAGCTTGCAAAGAGCAGGTTGCCGTCGGTTCGGCGAGGTGGAAGTTCAACGTGCAACGCTCCCTTCAGTCGAAGCACGCCATCTATGATCCGCTTGCGCGCATTCTCATCGAGCCCCGGGAAGACCTGCGCGTAGTCGCGCTCCTCAAGATCATCAGTAGTGCGTAGGTCGTGATAGGTCGGCATTGGGGCAAAGGGTCCTTTTTTGGCGGGGATCTCCCGTCAGATTGTCTTCGAAGAGAAGTCTGGTCTTTCGCACCGATCCTGGCAAGTGCTCGCGCCCGGCCGGAAGTTGCCCCAAAGCGAGGACGTGGTAGTGGGCAACGTCGCCGTCCGCAGCTTCGGCACGCTGCTGAAACTGCTGCGCCGCGGACGGCGCTATGCCTCGTCGGGCGCCATTGCCGGCCCGATCGTCGAACTCGACATGCGCGACACGTATCTCAAGGATATCACCACGCTGATCAGCTGCACCGCGTGAGGCGATCCGGCGTTCGCGAACCTGGTCTGATAAATCGAGAGTGGGGAAATCCGGCCATTGCTCGCCGAAACCTACCCGCTGGACCGGATTGCCGACGCGCAGAGGGCGTTCCAGGAGAAGCGATGCCTTGGAAAGATCGTGCTGCTACCATGACATCGCCGGCGCGAGCAGGTGGAGCCGATCCATTCGCGACGCAACCGCCGGCGTTGGACTGTCAATGTGCATTCAAAACTGACCCGGTGTGATCATCCAAAAATGACCCACCCCGGAGGTGGCAAAGCCCACAGGCGAGCGGCCACCAAATAG
>NZ_JBAPKY010000113.1:0-4573 GCF_037083785.1 Roseovarius sp. D22-M7 | reverse complement strand
CGTCCCGCGCATCGTCATCCCCCTACATGCCGTGCAAAGGGTGAATCACGTTCTCAAATCCATGTCGAGGCGGGGTTTTTCAGCAGCCTGTTAGGAGAATACGAAGATGGCTCACATAGAAGCCTCAAAGAGTTGGCAGTTGCCGAATTGCAACAGAAATCAGCTGATGACGAACTGACTGAGGCATTACAACGAAGAGATTCTGGATCGGTTGGTTCTGATGGGATCTTTGTTTATGCTGATCACTTTCGAAGATCTTTTTGGCCATACGCAATTATCATCGCGTTCTCCCTGAAGCTAGCGAGTGCTAATAGCGCACGGTCCAATGAGGCAAGGATGAATGTCGCAAGAGCTCAAGAAGTTTACAGCGAGGCTGCGTTGGCCGTCAAACCTGATAGTCGAGAAACTGTGCGAGCATTACGAAAAGCAATTAGAATAAGTCGTAGACAATTACGTCGTTCTGAAACACTGGGTCAGGCCCAGGAGTCCTCCGATCTGATTTTCAACCTTGCAGAGTCTGCGGAGCGAATTGGGCAGCTGCGTCTCGCCAAATTGGCATTGACATACTGGGACGAATTTTCTCAGGCATTTAAGCCATACGAAGAAACTAATGCGGGAATCATAGAAAAGGCGAAATTTCTACAAAGGGCCGGAGATCTACTAGTATTGTTGTCTGAAGACACCCAAGCCAAAACTCATTTTTTCAGCAGCTATGACTTCTTTTTGAAAGCGCAACAAAGGTCTTTTTGGGATGATGGGTTCTTTGATCTTGCGACTTCAATTGTGCGAATGTTTGTTGTCGAGACTAGACTTGGGGACGACGCATCTGCGAAGGAATGGCTTGAGAAGCTGGCACCATTGCGACGAGAGATGAACGAAAGCCAGAATTCTGAGGTTAACAATCAGCTTAATAGAGCGAAGACAACTCTCAAACACCTTCCTTTGTCGGCAGAAGAGCTGTCCGGCATGTCGCGCGACAAACAAACCGGACCTTCGAGCTAATCCAGCGAAGGTCAGCTTTCGCATTTTCGAGCCGGCGGCGATGCGTCCGCTCCGGGCTGGCTGCCGACATCTGACAATTTCCGTCTGGAAAGCTGAACAGACCAAACTGTTTGAGGGCCAGGCAGGGAGCGTCGCAAAGTCTTGGCTTGTTCGCCACATCGCACCTCTGAGCCAAGTGCGACGAATGCAGGTTAAAACCCTTAAAAGACACCTTTTGGAGCGATGTGCTTAGTTCGATGGCAGTGAGGACAGGAACCGCACGATGACCGTATCAACAAATACCGAACGTTTGGAGGCTGATATTCAAGAGGAGTATGAGAGACGGCTTCGACGCTATCCGGGGCCTGCGCTTGGTTGGCGTCTGCTCTACAGCCCCCGCCGCGTCCTATCTGGTGCGCGTGTTGCTTTTATCGGATTTAATCCTGGTGGCAGGTATATCGATCAGACCCATGGCGAGTTCTCCGCCGAGGCAGGCTCGGCTTATCGCAAGGAAGTTGAAGACTGGAATCCAAGCAGTTCCCTGCAAGAACAGGTCATGGCGCTTTTTCACAGACTCGATGTGGAGCCAGAGGACGTTTTAGCGGGAAATCTTGTCCCATTTCGGTCACCGAGTGAAGATAGTCTGCCGGGAGCTTCCGACGCTGTTATCTTCGGCAAAAACCTGTGGACACAAATCCTCGCCGTAGCGCGTCCAAGTCTCGTGGTGTCAATGGGCGCTAAGACAAATCGTGAAATATCAAGATTGCTCTTGGTTCATGACATCACGAAATATCCCACCGGATGGGGAAACTACACTGCGTCCCGTGGAACTTTTGCAGGCGGAACATGGATCGGCTTGCCACACCTTTCCCGCTTCGGCATCATGAAAAGAAGCGCTAGCCAAACGCCGATGGATCAGTTGTTCAGGGAGCTCAACTAACGGCTCCAAGCTTGCCCTGCCTAATCCAAGTCCTCATCGGAGCTTATTCAACCTGCAGGTGCGGCTCGCATAATTCAGTCGCTTGGGCCACAACGAAGTTCCGGATTCCACCCTTAGGGTCGAGTGTTCGCACCGTTGGATCGAGCTGGAAGGCAACAGTTTCAGGCTGCGGCTGGGTGAAAAGTCTGGTTTTTTCATTACCAAGAAAACCGTTCTCCAAACGCTACGAAAAAGTGCGGCGAAGGAAATACGTCATGAGACATTTGTGGTCTTACATGAACCTCCTTTACGAGAGCGTTCCTCCGGACGGACCTTCCCTCAGCCCTTTAACACTGAATGCAAAGTACAACGTATTTGCCGAGTGAAAAAATGTCTTTCTCTAAAAAACCACGTTCGAGATTATTGCCGGTCTCGTTGGAGGACAGGCTTCGCAGGGAACTCTTTATCCGATCCCAACTTAAATCTACACAAACTGATAACTGTCCGACGATTTGGTACAACGACTTTTCCATCGGCATCCATTCGCTAAAACTCAATAATAATGAACAATAACAATAACCCCTCTTTTTTGAAACGACTTCTGAAAAACCCCCACCCCTTTGTTTTGGCAGGGGAAATACACTTGTCGGATATACGAAGATTGTCAAAAGATAACTTTAAATCAATGGGTTATCATTCTTATTAGCATTCGTGTGGTAATAGTGTGTCTTTTGCGTGCGCGTACGCATCTGAGAACTGCACAAGCCGTGGCGCATTAGGCCGATTGTGGAGAACCAAATAGGGTCAAGTCCTATTTTTAACGCGTCCAAAGTAAAGAGAAAGGAAACGCAATGCGTCGTTATATCGTACGTGTTGATGGCACAATCAAGTTTCTGGACTGAAACGCCCGATCATCAAGCGGACTGACAAGAAGCAGAAGCCAATTCAACCGTTTCTGCCTTCACCATCAGTCAATTTGGTGAAGCCCTCCAATAAATGGTCCATAGGAGAACCACAAATGACCATCCACCAGAACGCCAACACTACCACCAATGAAGTCTTGACCGATAACGATCTGCGGACGCTCGTTTACCTTGAACAGATGACCTTTGCCGAGGCCAGCACCTACGCATGGCAGAGGGACAATTCAAATCGCGCCGCCGAACGTGCTGCAATCAATGGCTAGAGGGTGAACTAATGACACGCAAAGACTACAACATGATCGCTGCCGCCTTGAATGAAGTTTACCGCCGCACCGTTAGTAATTCTGATCGCATGACAGAGATTACCGCAAGCGCTATGGTGCATACTGTGGCTAACAAGCTTGATGCAGAGAACCCGAACTTTCAACGGCAGCGCTTTCTTGACGCTTGCATGAAATGATCTGGATTGCCCTGGTCTGAATGGCTAGGGCCTTCTATCGTGGCTTATCGTGACGCCTTAGGCGCATAACGTTGAAGAACCTTAGGACGTGAACACGTCATTTACTAGAACCTGCCTAAGATGGAGAACTGATATGACTAACCAGAACGCCATCACCTATACCACAGAAGCCGTGGAAGAAACCATCACGCAAGCAACTGGAGGCCAAAAGGCAGGTGCCAAGAAACCTACAAAGAAACCTCGCAAGCCGCCGAATGTTTCTTCGAAGCCTACTGCAAAGAAAGAAACCAAAGCCAAAGAAGCCAAGGAAGAAAAGGCGACGCCTGAGCGTGCGACCCTGAAGGATGCTGAAGGCAATGAATATGCGCTTGCTGAAGGCGTTGATCCTGAGAAGATCACGGCTGACGCCGATGAGGCACAAGCGGCATTCGAAGCCGTGAATAACAAGGAAGCTGATCTGCTGAACAGCTATCTTGTTATCGGTCGCTTCCAGTCTGACGCCAAGAAAGCTTTCAAATCGACAAAGCTTTTCGGGCAATACCTCGCACAAGCCTTGCCAGTGTCCCAAGCACTCGATCCGGCGCTGCGTTCGAACTGCACATGGCTCTATGAAGCCTTGAACGTGACAGACCACGAGGCAAGCGACCTGCTGCACATTCTCAATGTCAATGACATTGCATCCTTCAAGTCTGCTAATCCGACCGTGATTAAGCGGGAATACAAAAAGGTCAAGAAAGAGAAGGAAGAGAAAGACAAGGCTGAGCAGGAAGGTTATGAGACCGTCGAAGAAGCCAAGGAAGCCGAAAAGGCTGCAAAGGCTGAGCAAGAGAAAAAAGAGCAAGCCGCCAAGAAACGCCAGATGACCAAGCTTGAGAAGCGGATCAAGGCTTTCTTGATGCAGCATGAAGACCTCGATGAGATGGCTACGGAAGCCGCAAGCCTGCTGCGAGACGTGCTGGAAACTGACGCCAAAGAGCAAGTCGAGAAGATCGACAGCATCGTTGGATGATCCAAAGCATTGTGGGATGACCTGCAATGCCCTGCCCTGAACCATGTAAATGGTTTGGGGCTTTTTATCCACGACCATTCAGCATCGTCTATTAGACCAGTCCAAAGGACGTGCTAACGTCATCCAAAGGACGTGCCAACGTCATCCAAAGGACAGCCCAAGGCCCTACATATGTCTACCCTATGGGGGGCATTGTTGCAGAACTCAGGCCTGAGGTATGACTTCCCCTTACCCCACTGAGGTCAGCCCACGCGAGCGATCTCGGCGGTGCCGAGGGCGTT
>NZ_JBAPKY010000112.1:0-4585 GCF_037083785.1 Roseovarius sp. D22-M7 | reverse complement strand
CGCCGGCCATCCGAAAAACCGGATCGACGAACTCCTCCCTTGGAACTTCCAGACGTCAAGCTGAAAAGCCCGTGGGGCCCAGCTGGCGCTTACTCGGCGGCGGCTATGAAGGTACCAAAACCATCTTGGATATGGAAGAAGGTGTCTTCGGGCAGATCGGCGTCCAGGGAGCCCATGCGATCCCATCGGGATCAAGCGTCTCGCATGCCTGTTTCAGTCCGGTGCGGCGACCCGTGAGGGTCTTGGGCGAATTGATTCCCGCCTTTACCTGCTTCTCCAGCCACGCGAGATACCTGTCAAACAGCTCGTCGAGCGTACCCTTCTTCGGCTGCTCCGGCTTTTTCGTTTCTAACACCTTGCCCGCACGCGCGGCGAGGTAGTGCTCGTGGAAGCCCGGCTCGTCCGGTCCCATAGGTGATCGGGATCTTCTTGTCCCGGTTGCCCTTTACGCGCACGCGCCACCTGATCGTGCGCGCCGCTGTCTCGTCTTTGAGGAGCCCCTCGAATTCGAATTTCATTTCTCTGCACCCTATTTTTTCGGCACCTTTTCGCTCTGCACCACGTTCGCATTATCTTTCAATTTTCCAGCGCCAAATTCGATTCGCAGTGATCCATCAGTATTGACGTCGATTGCTGAGACCTCCAGTCCGGCGTCAGCGGTAGCGGACAGGATATTGGAAACAGCGGCTTTGGTAAGCTTTGGCGCTGGCATTTTCTTAAGCCCAAGCTCGAGCGGTGAGGACATCAGAAGGCCTCGGCATCGTTGGCGATCCCCCGTGATTGCGATTACTTGCGACACTGAGAAGCGTTTGGACTACATTTGTATGGCCGCCAGCGGTGTGCGAACGGTCAATTTTGTGCGCAAATAATGTCAATCATCCGTCTGCGCCCGGTTTCCATGTGTTTCTGGCGTGTCTCACATGTCCTGGGCCCCGCCTTACAAGCCATTGCCGATCTCCTGTCCCGACCCTCCACCTTAACTTATGCGCGGTGCTTGGCGAGACGCTGCCATGCGACCCGCATCCTGCGCTCGTGGGCGTTGCGCTTGCGGCATTCTCGCTTCGAACATGCACGCACAGCGTCGTGCAACCTCACATTTTCTGGAGACTTCCTCGCCGAAGTCAAGGAAAGCACGGAGAATAGTCGCGCCATGGCCGTCCGGATCGCGCAGCATGCTACGCGACGTTGCTGCGCCCCAGTCAAAATTGCGGACCTTGCGCAAACGCTTACAAGTGGCGCTCCGCATGCGTGGCCTGGAAAACCGAAGCAGACGGTCAATTGCATCCTTCCGCAAACACCGTGCTGCGTTTGCCCGTACAACCCCTGCGTACCAAGCTCGCACCGTCAGATGCAAAGCACCTGCAGTCCCCAAATCCCCATAGTCACAAACGATCCGACAAGACCAACCCCGCGATTTCCCGCTTGAGCGCTTCTCCGACGCCAGGCAACGCCCCGCTCTTACTCAAACGTCCCGCATGACGTCCGAGAAACCTGCACCTTACCGGACATTAGTGCATCATGCAGCATTTCATGTAGGGTAAAAGCGTCAATGGCTTACGCTGTAAATGACCGAGAGGAAGGTACCGATGAACCCGCTGCCGCTTCCTCGCGCTTTCACCCTGATCGAACCCGGGCCGGTGGTGCTGGTGACGACCCATGACGGGACAAGGTCCAAAAACATGTCCATCACCTGGACGATGGTCCGTGGTTTCGACCCCCCCTTCGCGCTCACCACCGGACGGTGGAACCACTCCTGGGGCGCGTTGAGCAAGACCCGCGAATGCGTGCTCGCCATGGCAAACCCTCGACAAACCGATAGAACCCATGACCCTTGACCTCGCCGCTTGATCAAGCGCAAATCAACCCGCTCGGAGGACGCCGCCGGAGAATTTCCACCACTTTCGAGACACCACAGGATCATGACCTTCAAGGTAGCGGCCTTTCTGCGGCAATCGGCCAATAGGCGTGCAGTCGTCACTATCAGGTAGCAGGCTCCGGCGCGAGTTGGCTGCGCAGGTCGCTTTCGCTCAGCGTTTCCTCTTCCAGAAGCCGCTGGGCCGCGGTATCGATCCGGCTGCGCGCCGTCTCGATCATGCCCTTGGCGCGGTCATAGGCATCATCCACGATTTTCCGGGCGGTCTCGTCGATCAGCCGCGCCGTCTCGTCACCGTGATCGCGTCCGCGAAGTGCCTGCGGCAGCCCGCCCTGTGTCTGCTGACCGTCTTCATAGGCTATAAGGCCCAACGTGTCGGTCATGCCGTACTGTGCCACCACGGCACGCGCCATCTGCGTCACCTTCTGCAGATCGTCCGCAGCACCGGTCGAGATGTCCTCGAAGAACACCGCCTCGGCCGCGCGCCCGCCGAGCAGGACAGTGATCTTGTCGATCAGCTCCGCGCGGGTCATCAGAAACCGGTCACCGATGGGCCGCTGCAACGTGTAGCCGAGCGCGCCAATGGAGCGCGGCACGATGGAGACCTTTTGCACGGGATCAGCCCCGGGCAGCGCAAGCCCAAGATAGGCGTGGCCCAACTCGTGATATGCAACGCGCACGCGCTCTTCCTCCGACATGGGGCGGTTCTTTTTCTCCGACCCGGCGACCAACCGCTCAATGGCGGCGGTAAAGTCGACCTGCTCGACCGCGTCGGCCTCGCGGCGGGTCGCCAGCAATGCCGCCTCATTGACGAGGTTCTCCAGATCGGCGCCGGAAAATCCTGCCGTAAGCCGGGCGATCGCCTCGAAATTGACGCCATCGGCAAGTTTCACCTTGCGGGCGTGCACACCGAGAATATCGATGCGGCCCTTCTTGTCGGGCCGCGGAACTGTGACGTGTCGGTCGAAGCGGCCGGCGCGCAGAAGCGCGGGATCAAGTATCTCGGCACGGTTTGTGGCACCCAGCACGAGAAGGCCGGATTTCGGGTCAAACCCGTCGAGCTCCACCAGAAGCTGGTGCAGCGTCTGCTCTTTCTCGTCATTGCCACCGCCGGCCATGCCCGGCTGGCTGTTGCGCGCGGCCCCGAGCGCGTCCAGCTCGTCTATGAAGATGATCGCCGGGGCGTGTTCGTTTGCCTGCTTGAACAGGTCGCGCACCCGTGCAGCTCCGACACCCACGAACATCTGTACGAATTCCGAACCGTTGATGTAGAAGAACGGCACGGCGGCTTCGCCGGCCATGGCGCGCGCAACCAGCGTCTTGCCTGTGCCCGGCGGCCCGGCCAGCAGCACGCCCTTGGGCACTTTCGCACCCAGCCGCCCGTAGCCCTGCGGGTTCTTCAGGAAGGCGACCAACTCTTCAAGTTCCTCGCGCGCCTCGTCGATGCCGGCGACATCCTCGAAGCTGGTGCCTGTGTCCTGCTCGTAGCTCACCCTGGCGTTGGACTTGCCAATCTGCATGAGCTGTCCGCCCGGCCCGCCCTGCTGCATCATCCGGCGGATGACGAAGTACCATAGCGCGAAGAAGATCCCCAGCGGAATGATCCATGACAGCATCCCTGTCCAGAAGTCGGTTTCGACCTTGCCGTCATACTCGACGCCGGCCTCCTCAAGCTGGTCGACGATATCGCCCTGCACGCGACGGGTCACGAACTCGGTCTTGCCATCGACGGGCTCCGAGTAGATGCCGTCCAGCGTTTCGGAGCCGACGGTGACGCGCTCGATGTTCCCCTCGTCAAGCTGCTTCTCGAATTCTGAAAAAGGGATCTGGTCGGTGCGCTGCAGATCCATGATCAGGCCCTGCAACAGAAAAACGCCGAAAATCGCAATGATCGCGTAGCCCACGTTCCATCGTATCTGCTGGTTGTTTTGCGGTGGACGGATGTTGAACTATCTGCCGCGATTGTCCTTGTCCTGTGCCATGCTTCTCCCTCGATTATCTCGCGATGACACGCCATTTTTCAGGGCAAGCCAAGTGGCGTGCTCTTGTAGATTTCTCAGTCTGCGTTTTCGAGAATCATATGCTGAGCATTTCAACAGTTGCTTGAACCGGCAACCCGAGCAACCAGTTCTGGCCGCCAGACCGTGGCGCAGGATTCCGAACTCAATTTGCAGATGAAAGATCGAGGAGTTCCGAAGTGATGCCAGTTCAGGATTAGAGGCCGCACATGACCGCGTTAAGGAACCCCTGAAAAACCTTCGGTTTCTGGCCTGATCTGGTAGTCTTGCGGTGACCTTGAGAGGAGCCGCGCCGATGGTGAAACAGCCCGCCTTTCCCGGCCTGACACATGCGATGAAGAAGAAGCGGATACGGCGGGAACGGTTTCTCGCGGAGATGGATGTGGTGGTGCCATGGTACCGGCTACACGGGCTGATCGGGCCGCACTATCCAAAAGCCGGACCGAAGGGCGGTCGCCCTCCGATGCCGCTGGAGACGGTGCTGCGGATCTACGTCCTCCAGAACTGGTATGCGCTGAGCGATCCGATGGCTGAAGAGATGCTCTACGACAGCGACGCGATGCGGCGCTTCGCCGGGATCGAGCTGGGCGATGACCGCATGTTGATTGTCGCTGAGATCTGACCCGGCAACCACCAAAATTGTCACTGAGAACTGACCCATGTGCAACCTTTCCCCGGCTTGAACCAGCTGGGG
>NZ_JBAPKY010000111.1:0-4587 GCF_037083785.1 Roseovarius sp. D22-M7 | reverse complement strand
GCTGGTGGGAGACGATCTTCCCAGCCTTTCCGGGGTCTTCTTCGACCTGACCTACGATGCGTCTCTTCTAAGCTATCAGGGGGCAGACTTCGACAACCGGCTGGACTTCGTGATTGATCGGGACGCGCCTGCAGGCGCGAGCGGCGCTGTCAGAGAGCCGCACCATGAGGCAGCGGAGTGGCGGGCATGGCAGCGCTGGGCGCCGCCGACGATACGGTAGCGGAAGAGATGCTGAGCCTACAACTTCACGATGTTTGGGAATAAACGTTGCCACCGAAAGTAGAATTCACCTCTTGATTGGAAGCGAAAGTCTACCTCTGCGGCCGCTGGAACTTGACCGTGATGCATAGCTCAGCGTAGGCTAAGAAAAAGTTAATGTTTCCGACGGGGGGTAACTTTTGCCAGTGTTAAACCAATTTTTGTATACGACGCCTTTAAGGATATTTGGGCAATCGCACATGGCTCAGGCTGCCCCTAAAGTATTGAGAATACTGCGAACGAAGTCATCATCCCAGTTTGCGTTGGCCTGCGCGCTTGAGCTTGACGGAGAGCGAGCCGACCCGCCCGTGGTTTTCTCTACCGAGGGCGCCTGCAAGTTTCTGAATTGTCGGTTTTTACAGGGATCAGGCCATGTCGTCAAATTTTGATATTGTTTTTGACTATCGCTTTGATGCTTCTGGCTTTTTCGCTGATCCCGAGCGACGGGTAATATTGGAACTCGCCGCAAGTGAGTGGGCACAATATATTAACGATGAGTTCGAGGATATTCCTGTCGGAGCGGTGATTCCGGTCGTCAATCCGGAGGATCCAACTCAGACAGAATCGATCATCGTCGATGCGCCCATCGATGATCTGCTCATATTTGTTGGAAGCAATGATCAGGGAGGGTGGATCGCGCAGCCTGATGGTTCGCTCAGGGCCCAGATTGGGGAAGCATACAGTCTTTACAATGCGGGTGACGGCGATGCCATGCGGCTTCGAGTTGCGACAGATTTTCGCGGACTGGGCCCCACAACTGAATACGAACCTTTCGTGGGTTCAATTGCATTTAACAATAACTCTGAAATTAATTGGTCCTTTGATCCGGACGGTCCGGTCGCAGGGTATTCGGATCTATTTAGTACAGCCGTCCATGAAATTGGGCACATCCTTGGTCTCGTTGGTTCGCCAACCTATGATGCTCTGATTACTAGCTCGGGCTTTTACGGTCCAAATGCAATGGCGGCAAACAGTGGTTCCCCGATACCGATTGAAACCGACGGTCATGTTCTAGACGGCTTCGCCGGAGATACCGTTGTCATGGATCCGCTTGAGCTTATCGGAGTAAGGAAGTTGCCGGGATCGATCGATCTCGCCCTCCTTGCAGATATTGGATACGACATTGATGGTTATGTAAAGCAGGGCACGCCCTTTGCCTTGACCACGCCGGGAAACGACACGCCGGTTTTCGGATCGCAAGCCGACGATACGATCAACGGCCTTGAAGGTGATGATCAAATTCAAGGTGAGGGCGGTAACGATCTTCTGTTCGGTGGTGAAGGCTTCGACGTACTTTTCGGTGGTTCGGGGGCAGATAAACTGGACGGCGGCCCTGATGATGACCAGTTACAGGGCAACTCGGGTGATGACGTCTTGTTCGGCGGAACGGGCGATGACGATCTTCTCGGAGGCGATGGCTACGACACCTATCTGTTCGAGGGTAACTGGGGCGAGGATTTTGTCCTTGACCTCGACCCAAGTGGCAAGCTGCAATTCATCGGCTACTCCAGTTCGGACGTGAACCTTGCTGCGTTCGGTGACGATCTCCTCATCTCCGCGGGCTCAAACCAGATCTGGTTTTCGGACTATTATGGTCTCGGCGCAAGCTACGATTTCAGCTTTGCCAGCAGTGCAGACACCGTTCGCGAGGGGACCGACACCTCGGCAAGCCTGAGTGAGGGTGAGTGGCAGAACGGGACGATCGATGCCGAGCCGATTCCGGGGGACGGACCGGGGAGCCAGCCCCCAGCTTCTGACGGACAGGGAGGCTCCATCGACAAGGACTGGTATCGCATCACGCTGGACCCGGATCGGACTTACTCTTTCGACGCGCAATCCCTGTCGCTGACCACCGGCCTTGTCTTCGTCAGGCTCTACGACAGCGCCGGGAACGAGGTCGGCGGATCGTTCGAAGGCGAAGGCGCCGCGCCGAGCTTCACCTACAGCACGGCGGGCCAGTCTGGCAGCGAGACCCAGTACCTCGCCGTCAGCACGGGGGACACGAACGACAGCGATTTCCGAACCGCTACCGGTGACTTCCGGGTCAGATTCACGGACGAGGGGCCAATTACGCCGAGCACCAACTATTCGATTGCACCGATGTCTCAGGCTGTGGACGAAGGCAACACTCTTGGAATAACGATATCGAGGACCGGCGATAAACCTGAAGAGACGCTGTTCTTCTCGACCGTCAAAGGAACGGCCAGTTACGCGGACGCGGATTACGAGCTGCAAGGCGGCGGCCTCCCGTTGAATATCGAGGTAGATTTCGCCAGCGGCCAAAGCAAGGAAACGGTCACGCTCGACATCCTCTCGAACGACGGCATCGACGCGGGAGAAACGTTCCACGCCATCCTGCAGCGCAGTCCCGCGGATTCCGCGGCAACCTTCGTTGCCGCGTCCGGAGACATCACGATCACCGAACCGTCGACCGTCACGACCTACGACATCGAGCCGTCTTATCTTGAAGTCGTTGAGGGTGGCGTAGTCACATTCTCCATCCGGCGCGAAGGCGACCTGTCCCCTTCGACGGTCTACGCCTCTGTGCTTGATGAAACGACAGATGGAAATGACGTCGTATATGATGGTGGTGAACCTACGGCGATCGAAGTCCGTTTTGTCGATGGCGATCCTGTCGAGCGCGTCGTCCTCGATGCGATCAGCGATAACATCCAGGAGGGTACCGAGCGATTCAGGGTCGTCCTGCACACCGACGCGAATGACCCGGAAGGGAGCGAGCTCGCCCGAACCGACCCTGTATCTATCGAGGATGCTGAAAGCGGCGGGTTGGTCTCGACAATCTACTCCATCTTGTCCCCCGCTACGGCTGAAGCGGCCGAGAAAGACGACGACGAAGCACCCAGTTCAAAACTGTTTTACTACCCGACCATCGAACGGGGATGGGCTACAGAAGAAAGGGACCAGATTCTACGCGACACCTACCCCATTGAACTTGAGGCGGGCACCCAAGTTCAAATCACGGCGAGTTCTATGTCCCCCGAATTAGATACTGTGATCATCCAGCTTTACTCGTCGGAAGATAGAATAGTCAGTAATCAGATCGGCAATCCGGCTGAGGGAGATCCAGCGTCTACAACCGTTACGATACCCGAAACTAGTACATATTGGCTGCACATAACCCAAGGTGGTGAAAAGGCAGAAGCCAAATACGGTGACTACGAGATTGCGGTGTCCGGTCCGTCGATCGACCAGCAGTGGAACGGGTCGTTCCCTCAGCAGGACGGTTGGTATAACGCGAGTGATTTCTCGGCCCCATTCAACGGAGTATATCACCTCGGTGAGGACTGGAATTTTGTCAATAGTGACCCGGATGACCTTGATGGTGAAGCCAACGATGACCTTGGTAGGTCCGTCTACGCTATCGGTGACGGGCAAGTTGTTTTCGCCGATTTTCACGGCAGCGGGCCCACAACGGGCTTTGGCAATACTGTCATTGTCGAGCATACCGTTGGTGAACGCACTTTTTATGCTCTGTACGCGCATCTCCAAGACTTCGATCCGAGTATTAAGTTGCCTGACGGAGTTCAAGGGCCCGTTGACTGGCAAGTCAGCGCCGGTGACCGGCTTGGTTCTTTGGGAGATACGGGGTTTGCCGAAGATGCTCCACATCTCCATTTCGAAGTTCTTGAAGGTGACTGGCAGCACTATGTCGCGTCCGATGGTGGCCTCGACCGAACCGACACCACAGGGCGAGTTGCATACTGGAACGAATTGAGTGACTTTTCCAATGACTCCTTCACATATACGGAAGAAGGCGTCAAGATCACATGGCACGATCCCAGCAAGTTCATCAACCAGCTAAATGCCAAGATTATTGAGGGCACCGACGCTCCAGACGAGCAGTTGAACGCCGCTATCAACAGCGAAGCTGCAACAGCGACGATCGTGCAGGCCGCTGGTCCAGATGTTCTGATTCAAAGCGCGACAGTGAATAGCACACCAGCCATTGGACCAGACAGCACGATTCTCGGCCGCTTCTTTGAAAAACTGAGCCTCAATGGAAGCGGTTCTGCGGATTTCTTCAACTTTCTGCCGCTTGGAGCCACGTCGATCACCAACGAGACCGTTTTCGTTGACGGCGGTGGCGGCGACGACGTAATCGATGCCGGGCAGATTGGACGCCGGATCGTCGCCGAGGGCGGAACCGGCAATGACCATGTCATCGGCGGCGATCAGAACGATCTGCTTCGTGGCGGTGACAATAGCGATGTGCTGGACGGCGGACCGGGCAACGACACCATGACTGGCGGCCCAGGCGATGACGTCTTCGTCAAGCGCCCCGGCGAGAGCGACGACACGATCACCGAT
>NZ_JBAPKY010000110.1:0-4685 GCF_037083785.1 Roseovarius sp. D22-M7 | reverse complement strand
GCAGCAAACGCGAAAAGCCTGAAAGGAAAGGCGTTTGCGCCGCATGTTGAGCAGCTATTTCTGCGCTCGCGAACAGGTGTTTTTCCACAGAATCGACGGAGAGCAGACGTTCGCTGCGTGTGCGAAATAGGGTGGTCGCAAACCAATAACCAATATTCGCAACAGTTGGTAGCAAGAGGTTGCTGCGTGAAAATCAAGCTTCTTGCGGATTGGCTGGTGAAATCTCGGTTCGGGTAGTTTAGCCTCCAGACTATTACGGTTACACTCCATCGAGAATAGAAAACCAAATGCAAGTTCGTCGCTTAAAAATAAAAAATTTCCGCAGCGTGGCGAACGGTGAGGTGACGTTCAACGAGCATACGGTGCTGATCGGACGCAACAGCGTAGGCAAGTCTACGGTGTGTGAAGCTCTCGACTTACTGCTGGGACCAGACCGGCTCTCGCGCTCCAATCCGATCAATGAACATGACTTCCATCACCGGACCTATCTCGACGAAGATGGCGAGCCGATCGCGATCGAACTCGAGGTCATCCTCACCGATCTTACTCCAGAGCTCGAGGCAAAGTACCGAGCGCATCGCGAGTACTGGGACACAGAAGGCGAAACACTGCTCGATGAGTCGGATGATCCCGAGGACACCGACGTCGACAATGTCACTCCGGCTCTTCGGATCATGTTCGAAGGGGTTTACGACAAGGAAGAGGACGAGTTCTCGGCGAAGACCTTTTTCGCGTCTCCGCCTCCTGAGGATGGCGGGAGCGCTGTGCGGATCAGCCGGGCATCGAAGCGGGAATTCGGATTTATCTACCTGCGGGCATTGCGAACAGGGGCGCGCGCGCTCAGCCTGGAACGTGGTTCACTCCTCGATATTATTCTCCGACTCAAGGAGGATGATCGTTCGGAGATGTGGGAACAGACCCTCGGGCAACTTGAGGAGTTGGATCCGCCGATTGATCAGATTCGCCAACTCAAGTCGATATTGGAGGACATTGACGAGCGGGCAAGACGTTTCATCCCCCTGACGGAAGAAGGTCAGGCATTTCGCCTTTTTCCCTCTGCTCTAACGCGTGAAGACCTGCGCCATTCGATTACCCTGTTCGGTTCGTCAGAGCGCTCCAACACTCCAGTGCCGTACTGGCGCTTGGGGTCTGGTGTCATCAATGCGCTGGTGTTTTCGCTACTGACGTTCATCGCGCAGTTGAAGAAGAATGTGATTTTCGCGATGGAGGAACCTGAGATCGCCATTGCGCCGCATACACAAAGGCGGATCGTAAAGTTTTTGCGGAATCGAATGCAGCAGGCCATCCTGACTACGCACTCGCCATTTGTGCTCGAGCAGTTTGAGCCAGAAGACGTCGTTATTTTGGATCGCGCCCAGAACTGCGAGTTAACTGGCAAACATGTCGAGATCTCCGGAATAAAAGCCAAGACATATCGTGGCAACCTACGACGCATTTTGGCCGAGGCCATGCTGGGCACAGGTGTGATCTGTGTCGAAGGCGTTTCCGACGCCGAGGTTCTCTCTTCTGCCTCCGACGTGCTTGAGGAGGGTTATGATCCTGGCACATATACTCCGCTCGATCTGTCTGGCGTAACGATCGTCCAATGTGAAGGCGACGGTGGAATCTTGCGCTATGGCGAGTTCTTTAAGTCGCTCGGCAAGAAAATCTACGCGTTCTATGACAAGCAGGCGAACGGTGATATCGCAGACGACATCGATGATATCTTCGACGCTTCCTGGCAACTCGATCAGACAGGGATCGAGTTCCTGCTGGCGGAAGAGATTGCGATCGCGGTTCTGCGCAAGTTCCTGAAGCGCGCATCGAAATGGGACGACTACCCATCCAACGCGGCCAAGCCGGCACAGTTTACATACGAAGCCGATCTTGGCGAAGACGATGTTCGCAAGCTTGCGAAGCGGGTGTTGAAGGCCCGCAAGGGCTGGGGATACGCGGGGCGGCTGGTAGAGCTTTGCGAGCATGACGATCTTCCAGAGATTGTTGTGGAAGCGCTTGAGATCATCAGCGAGGCGTTGCCTGACAATCTTGCGCCCGAAGAGGACGAGGGGGATGAGGATGGCTCGCCCGACGGTGAATGAGTTCTGCCAATCCGGAAGATGATTTTACGCTCTGTGAGCAGCGCAAGCGGATCCTTGACGAAGACGGCCACATGCTCGTTGTCGGTGGCCCAGGTTCGGGGAAGACGACAATCGCGCTTCTGAAGGCGCGCCGACGCGTCCTCGAGCAGCTCAATGCAGGGCAGAAGGTCCTGTTTCTCAGTTTCTCGAACTCGGCAATTCGTCGGATTATGGAAAGCGCCGGTCGAATCTTGACCGATGAAGTCGCCGATCACGTCGAAATCAAGACCTACCACTCATTCGCCTGGGAAATCCTTACATCGCACGGCTATCTGACGTCGTCGCAGCGGCGAATGAGGATTCTCCCGGCGCAAGACGCCGCAGTTCGTGCTGCGGGGTTGAGTAAGGACGAGTGGCGGGGGGAGCAGGATCGCCTTTATATCGAGGAAGGGCTCGTCACATACGATCAGTTTGCGCCGCGGGCGGCCGAATTGCTCACTCGCTCGAAGGCCGCGCGCGCGTGCTTTTGTGCTGCGTATCCGCTCATTCTCGTGGATGAGTTTCAGGATACTGACGAGGAGCAATGGGCAATTGTCGAGGCATTGAGCAAGAAATCCGAGATCATTGGGCTCGGTGACACCGAGCAGCGCATCTTCGAATGGCGGCCCGGAGTGTCTGAGACCCGCCTCGAAGACTTTGGAAAAGCACTTGACTGCGAGCGGTTCGACTTCGCCAGTGAGAACAATCGCAGCCCTGCAACGGGTATCGCGGCATTTGCACGCTCACTCCTGTCGCCAGGGTCCGAACTGGACTTTCCCAATGAAATCGTGCGGCAACGGTTCTGGCCGGGGCGGCTGGCCGCGCAGCTCCATCTTGCGGTTCGCAAGTCGTTCAAGGAGGCCAAGGAGCGATCGGACAAGGATCGACCGAAGATCGCGATGGCGGCACGTAGTAAGCGGCTCGTGAGACAGATCTCCGACGCGCTGTCCGCGAATGCAAACGCAAATGGGCGAGTTCTAAAGGCGCTGCCGCACGACGTGCGCATCGACCAGCACCAGATACTCCTCGCATCGCGTGTAATCACGAATATCCTGTCCAACGCAAGTGGAGTTCCACGCAGCGAGCAGCTGGCTGAGGCGTTGGATCGTATTGCCGACATGCTTCGGTCAGCGGCAAATCCGACCAACATCAAAGCATCTGACAGGCTAAGGAAATGGGCCGACAAATGCCGAACAGGCAACGCGCCCAAGACGAAATGTGTTACTGCCCTCGCTGGAGTGATGGAGCGGATTAACGGGGATGGCCTATCCGGGGCCCCAACACAGGATTGGATTGCCACCCGACGACTACTTGCAAAGGCCGATGCGAGTGAATTGAAGAAGGTCGCTGACCTTGCGCGATATCTTCGCCTCCTACGACGAGGTTCAGTGATAGAACAAGCATTGATCGGTCTTTGGGTGACCCAAGGAAATTACATGGGCGCAGAGGCCGCCCTTGAACAGGCTATCCTTCAGGATCAACTCGTGGATTCACAGCGAGAATCAGCCACCATATCGGTAATGAATATGCATCAGCTCAAGGGGCGGGAGTATGATGCGGTTGTACTGGTTGAGGATCAATACAATACGTTCATGGCTCAGGATAAGGAGTCGCCACACGCCGATACGCGGCGCCTCCTGCAGGTTTCGCTGACGCGCGCGCGAGAGTTTGTCGTAGTTGTCTCAAGTGCCGGCGACGACACGTTTGACCAACTGCTATCCTGATTAGCCTCTTGGATCATACGTAGAACGATCGAAAGTGCGACCAGGCTCGTTATCGTCGCCTTCGGTTTCAATCCGCATGCGAAGCGAAACAATATTGGCAGCTGGTTCGACCATCAAGGGCTCGCGTGGCTCGCACTGCGGACGTCGACCGGCTGGACTATGCTGGGAGGTGCCATGAAAGATAGCTTTTTGGACGCGGCACCGCAGCGATGACCATCCTGACGAATGTCCTCTGTGGGTGGCTCCTGCATGCCGTGCCATTTCGCAAGGCAGGACCGGCAGCAGGTCGCCGTAGCGTGCTGCGCGACGAAGACCGGATGACCTCGCATCGGCGTCTGCTTGCCGTCGTTCTTGGGCTCAGACGGCGCCAGCCGCTGGGCGACGAAATCGACCGCATGCGACCGGATCACGTCCATGCCCCTGGCCGCGAGGTAGGATGTCTCCTTCGCGCCGAGGCGGAACCGCGCTCGGAACGCGGACCGTGACAGGCGAGCGAACAGCGCGTCAAAGTCCTGGCCCGTCATGCCAGTGACCTTGCCCAGACCACGACGCGCTCCGCTGCCCTTCTGACATGCGCTGCCTGGGTCTCGGCACTGATGCGTTTGCGCGGCTTCAGGTCATGGTCACCATCCTCGAGCCAGAAGAGTTCGATACGCTCTGAGAGTTCGTAGCGTTCCACTTCTTCGCGCGAACCGAGCTTGTCGCGTGTTCCCTGGCAGATCAGGGTCGGCGTCGTCATTTGGGCGAGAGTAATCACCCGGTTGGCACCGCCTGCCCGCATTTGCCCAGATGGGCTAAGACACGTGCATAACGACGTCGCTAACGACGTGTCTTATGCGGAGGT
>NZ_JBAPKY010000109.1:0-4780 GCF_037083785.1 Roseovarius sp. D22-M7 | reverse complement strand
ATGCGATCCGGCCGCCGCCACTGCTCGCCATAAATGGCGTGGCGGGCAGTGGCTCCTTCATACCTCAGGAGCCGGGTTCAGTGTAAGACAAGCATACGACCGGAAGGGCCGGCAATGCACACGTTCACGTCTGACCTGTGATAGCTGATTTGGGTTGATCTGGCATCTCGCCATAGTCAAATGCTCGAGCCACCCGGACCGACCGTGACGAGCCCGTGCCTTCGCAGCCCGTCGAAAAACTGGCCATTGCGGGCGCGATCGGAATAGGGCGCCCATTCAGCCTTGGCGGCCAGGAAGCCGAGAAGCAGGTGCTCGCTCGCGAAGAGTGCGGCGCGGGCTGCGTCGATATCGTCGGCGCTGGCCAGGCATGCCGCGAGCCTGTACTGCGCGTCCGGACTGCTTGGATGGAGCAACACGGCCCGCCGGGCCAGTGCGAGAGCAGCACCGGTGCGGCCCTGCACGAGGAGCGCCCGCGCCAGGAATCCCATGTAGTCGGCGGACATCGGATCCTGGGGAGAAAGCCTCAGCCCGGTTTCCATCTGCGCGATCCCTTCTGCTGACCGGCCAATGAGATCGAGGCGGTTGCCGAGCGCGAGCCGGGCATGCGCGTCGCTGGGATTTAGGTGCACGGCCAGTTCGCTTTCCTGCAGGCCGCGATCGAAGTCCTCCTTCCAGACATGGACCGCGCCGAGACGGGCGTGCGCGGCGGCCGAGTTCCAATCGATGTCGACGGCCCTGCGCACATGCTCCTCGGCGATTGACAGCGCATCGTGACGGTCGGGCGGCGCGGTGTACTTGGCAATCCAGCAATAGCTGGTGGCCAGCCCGATCAGGGCATCGACGCTGGTCGGATCGATCTCGAGGGCGCCCTTGAAGTGAGCGATCGCATTTGAATACGCCGTCTTCGGACTGCGTCGCAGGTGGTCCTGTCCAACAAGCACATGCTCCCATGCGGCGAGATCGCGTGTGCGTTTCCAGACAATGCGCTCGATTTCCCGGCGCTCCGCGCGGTCTTTGACAATGGCCGCGATCTGGCGGGCCATCTCCTCCTGGGTGTCGATGATGTCGCTGAGTCCGGTGTCGAAATTCTCGGCCCAGACCTCGTGACTGGACCCGGTGTCGAGGAGCCGCGCGGTGATCCGAATCCGGTTCGGACCCTGTCGCAATGAACAGGAAACAACGTATCCTGCCTTGAGCTGGCGTCCGCGTTCGATCGGGTCGGTAACTGGCGGGTCGCGCAGGCTCGAGGCGGCGGACACAACCGGAAATGTCCGCCAGCCCGACAGCGAGACGATCAACTCTTCTGCGAGCCCTCGCGCAAAGCGAGGCCCGACCGGCCCCTCGGAGAGCGCGATCGAAAGAATCGCGATAGCGGGGGCTTCGCCGGCAAAAATGTCCTGCGGACCCGCGTCCGGCGTTGCCGCTACCGCGGCGGCCGAAGCGCCCGGATCCTGCTGCAGAACTGACGCCGCGAGCCGCTCGGTTGCCGCGTCGGGGCCGACGCCCAGTTCGTTCGACAGCGTCTCGCGCAGCCGGCGATACTGCTCGATTGCGGCGCCGCGCCGTCCCTCTGCGACAAGGCTCCGTATCAGGCCGCGATGCAGTTCCTCGAGAAGCGGGTCGTGTCTCAGGAAGTCAGAGGCGAGGCGAATTGCCGTTTCGGCGTCATCCGAAGCAAGGCAGGCTTCGACTGCGCGCAGCGTCAGCCCGGCGGCCAGTTCGTGGATATGGGCGCGCTCCGCGGACAGCCAGTCCTGGAACGGCGCATCGGGAATCGATAGGTCCGCCCCGAACGTGCCGACATAGAGGCGCGCGACCGCTGCGAGGTCTGATGGTGTCTTACCCCGCGGGTCGGAGTCCAGTTCCGTGACGTCCACATGCACCTGGTCCGCGGACAGAACCAGATAATCACCTTCGCTGGGCAGCGCCTCGCGCCCGAGAACGGCACGAAGCCGGCGCAGACATTGTCGCAGGTTGGTCCGCGCACGCGCCTCATCGCTTTCCGACCAGAGCATGCCGGCCGCACGGCTTCGCGGAATGGGGGTGCCGGGATGCCGTCCGAGCAGGCAAAGGAGCGCCTTGCATTTTTGCGGCAGCGAGGCCTCTGGGCGGTTCATCACGCCCACCTGTCCAAGCAACCTTATTGTGACGGGTTCAGCCATGTTGCGCCCCGAACATGCGCCGCGTCATCGCCATGCGCGGCGATCACGCTGCAATCACGCAAGCAGTGTACGCTTCGAGAGCCTTACCGCCAATGCAGGATGAGGGAAAATGACGATCCGACCGCTGGATGCTTCGAAAGTGCTCATGCTTGCCGTGGCCATGATCTTCATCGCAGAGCAGGTCCGAAGCGGTGAGATCATGCGCGACCTCGTGATCGGGGACAGGTCCCGCGGCGAGCATCTGACCTACAGCGTTTATGTCCCCGACCTCGCGGATGATCGCGGGATGCGGCTTCCGGTGCTTTACCTGCTCCATGGCTACGGCGCATCGAGCCGCGAATGGATCGATGGTCTGGATGTCGCGCAGCCACTGGATGCGATGATCGCGGACGGGGAGATCGCCCCGCTGCTCGTCGTGATGCCTGACGCCGGGAAGAGCTGGTATGTCGACAGCGCTGCCTTCGACGGGCCGGGCGACATGGAAACCACCATTGTCTCGACGCTCGTTGACGCCGTCGATCGTCGCTTTCCGACAGATGCGCGCGCAGAGCGCCGGGCGATCGCGGGGCTATCCATGGGCGGCTTCGGTGCATTGCGGCTTGGCTTCAAGTTTCCCGAGTGTTTCTGCACGGTCGTCGGGCTGAGCGCCGGCCTCTTCAAGCCGGGCGGCGTTTCCTGGCAGCACGGGCCAGGCGGGCGGCGGTGGCAGGCGCGCAAGCAATGGTACACTGCGAGCTTCGGATCCCCGTTCAACCTCGGCGTCTACAACCAGCGCAATCCGTTCACCTATGTCGACAATCTGGCCCATCGGACCGGCCCGATGCACATCCTTCTGATCGCCGGCGACGACGACGCCATGGGTGCCTATGACGGGACCGTCGAGATGTTCATCGAGTTGCGCAAACGCGGCCTAAAGCCCGAGCTTCGCATCTCCGATGGCGGGCACGATCATGCATTCTGGAAATCCAAGCTGAGCGACGTCTTCAGGTTTGTCGACCGGAGTTGGGACAGCCGCGATGACCCAAGTTGAAACGATCAAGCGCGCCTTTCAGCGCCCGGCCGCTGGCACCCGTCCGGTGCATGGCAGCCGCCACAGGGACTGCCCGCCAAGACAGCGTGTTGTCTTTCGCGCTGTCGCGCTTACCGTCCTCGCAGGCGCGTTCGGCGCATTCTTGTGGCACGAGAGCATCATTGACTCTTTGCGCCTGTTGGCATCGCCGGACTGGATCGCCGGCGTAACATCAAGATATGGACCGATCGTGATCGTGGCGCTGATGGTCGTGGCCGTGGTCGCGAGCCCGGTGCCGAGCGGGCCGATCGCGATGGCTGCGGGCGCGCTCTACGGGACGCTTGCCGGCGGCTGCCTCACTGCAGCCGGAGCCTTTTGCGGGGCGATGATTGCCTTCGGTCTGTCGCGACGGTTCGGACACCGCGCCCTCCGGGCCTCAAGCCATCCCGTCGCCTTCTGGATTGCCCGGCCCAGATCCCAGAATCGGATGATGCTGCTCGTGATGGCATCGCGCCTCGTGCCGTTCATTTCCTTCGATGCCGTCAGTTACTGCGCGGGTTTGACCCGGCTCCATGCCTGGCGCTTCGCCATCGCGACGTTTCTTGGCGTCATTCCCGCGTCCTTTGCCTTCGCCGCCCTGGGCGCCGGCATTGCCATCAAGGGCATGCTGAGCTTTCCCGCATTTATTGCTTGCGCCATCACATTGATTTTCCCAATTTATGCTTGGATCAGACATCGGAGCTCGACACCGCGTTCGAGCGGAGAATTCCGTTAACGCCCCTGCAAAAAAGACGTTTATTACCGAGTGGAGATTTCTTTGGGAATAAGCTTGTCGGGACGATCCCGGCCGGAGAGTTGCTACGACTTTCCATGTGAACCACGAGCTGGACCGGTTCCGCCGGTCCTGAGCCGTTGTCGCTCCTCACGGCATTCAATGCATTCTGTAGCCTTCGCTTGGCGGAACGTTGGACAGAACGCTGCGGCTGGTGGTTGCGAGCTCGCTGACCATGTTGGGCCGGGAGTTCAACTGGCCAAATTGAGTGTCCGCTTCGGCCGAATGCTGCAAGAGCGAAGCCGCATCTGCATCAGTCCGCTTCCCGCCCATTCTGTGGAAAAACTAACGTTTGCGAGCGCAGAAATGGCTGTTCCAAATGCGGCGCGAGCGCCTTTCCTATCAGGCTTTGCGCGTTTGCTGCGGTGCCGGAAAGATCTTGGCCAGTTTCCGGAGGTTCTGGGCGGTGGCGGCGAGGAGGAATTCGTCATTTGCGCCGCATGGACCACGTAATCGTAGTCGGCCCAAGCCAAGGATGCGTTTGAGGTGGGCAAATAGCATCTCGACCTTTTTTCGGAGCTTCCCCGGCACTGTGCCGGGCGACATCAACCTCGTAATTGGAGATGGCGATGAAGATTGAGATTGACCGGCGCAGATGGAGCCGATGTCGACCATCGATGGGCGCATCGACGGGATGCGCTACCGCGGTTTCGAGTTCCTATTCGAGATCGGGCCGGTCCATAGTAAGCGCGATCTGGGGCCCACCTTCTTCTGACTTATGATTTCTGGGAATCCGTCCCTGTCTTGGAATAGGGAAGGAGTTTCTCCGTGGAGGAT
>NZ_JBAPKY010000108.1:0-4890 GCF_037083785.1 Roseovarius sp. D22-M7 | reverse complement strand
GTGATCGGATGCCCCGGAACAGGTGATCGGATTAAATCGGAATCACTGATCGGATGTTATCGGAACCGGTGATCGGATGTCCCCGGAACGCGCAGGCTGCCGGACAAGGTCGTGCCGGAAGATACGGACCGGGACCTGCTGCAGGGGCTGTTCAGCGTTCTCGACATGAATTCTGACGGAGAGTTGACCCGTGCCGAGTGGAACGAACGGATCGAGAGCGACCTGGCGTTTGCCGATGCAAACGAGGATGGCAGGATAACGCTCGAGGAACTCTCAAACGCGCGAGAAAACATCGGCATCGGCGATGCGCTTGGACTGATCTTCTGATTTCCGGCCCGGCCCGGGTCCCGGCTGTGTCACGATGTGCTTGGAGATCTCTTATGCGCACAACCCGTGCATGAGGTAATGTGACGCGGTTCGGGCCTTTGCGTCAAGGGTGGCGGGCTCCGGCGGCTTGTCGTGGATATTCCACCCGTCGAACGCTTGCGTGAAGTTCCGGACGAATACGCGGAGCCGCAAGACGGCTTTCCGGCCGCGACGGTCCGGCACGATCTCAGGTGCATTACGGACCAAAAGCCGTTATTTTATCGTCCATGATATTGTGACGGCGCTATCTCTGAGGGCTTTCCGGCCAGCCTGGCTCGACGCTCGGGATGATCACACTGCGATACCTTGCTGGATAGCAACTCGCCTCAACGCAGCCCGAGAAAACCAAGTATGAAAATGACGATGACGACGGCGCCGACGATCCAGATGATATTGTTCATGATGTGCTCCATTTCATTGTTTGACCGAGTGTGCGCTCCGGCCGGCGGGTGGGTTTCGGGGCATTCTTGACGGCCCTTCGGATGCAGCGCCCCGCGCGCTGATCACAGGGCCGGGCGCCGGCGAACCGGCACCCGCGCGCGCGTTACTTGTCGAGGCTGCGCAGGATGTCCACCAGCGCCTCGGCACCCTCGATGATATCGTCGCTTGCACCGCGCGTCTCCTGCATGACGGATGCAGCCGTGGGCCGGTCGAGATAGCCGGTCGCGGCGTGATCGCGGCTGCGCTGGTAGTCTTCGATCGCCCGCCGCGTGTCACCGTCAAAGGTGCCATCTTTCCGGCCCGGCGCGAAGCCGAGGACATCCAGGCGTTGCTCGATCGAAAGACGGTCGGCCTTGCTGAGGTCGAGCGCCGCTTCCTTGACAGCGGGATCCGGCCGCGTCGGCTCGGTCTCGCTGGTATCGGCCTGCGGCTCAGGCGCGGGCGCCGCGGCGTCCGCCTGCTGGTTCAGGAGCGCCACCTGCGCGCTCGTGAGATAGCCTGTCTCGGGCAGATCGTTGGCCGCCTGCCACTGCCGGAGCGCCGTGCGCGTTCCCGGCCCGAAGATGCCCTCGACGCCACGCGTATCGTGGCCGAGCACGGTCAGGTTCTCCTGGAACGTCCGCCGCTCCGCCCGTGTCAGGTCGAGCCGCTGCTCGGCGGCAGCGCCCGGATCGGGTGACGCCGTTTCCGGTGCGTCGCTCGTGTCGGCCTCCGGCCGGTCCGTGACGCGTTCCGCGGTCTCGGGTGTGAGAACCAGGCCGGACCCGGTATCTCCGGTCACCCAGGCGGCCGAATCCAGATTGCCAACCGCAGTGCCGACCCTGATCCCCGGCGCGAGGAACCCGTCGACCACGCTGCGGCCAAAGTCACTCTGGCCCGTGGCGCGGCGCGCGATGGCGCGGCCCGGTGCGGCGGCCGAGACCACGAGCACGCCATCGGGCGCCTCTATGTCCGACAGTCCCGGCGCGGCAAACCCCTCGGCCTCGAACCCGTCGAGCTGGGCCCCGTCGAGGAACACCACCGCCTCACCCGGTTCCCGGCCAGCCAGCCTGAGCACGAGGTCCAGTGGCACGCCGTCCATCATCGTCTCGACCAGCGAGGCGTTGCCCTGGTCGACAGGCGTCAGATAGTTGACCCCGTCGCTGGTCAAGGTGTGGCCCGAGTAGAACACCACCAGACGGTCGACGGCCTCGTCGCCGTCGAGCAGGGCCGTGAATTCGGTGATGCGCGCGCGCATCCCAGCACGGTCGAGGTCAGTGCCCGAGATCACCTCGTAGCCGTGCTCTGCGAGCGCATCGGCAACGGCGCGAGTGTCGGCGCGAGCACTTACCGCCTCCGGCGCATTCCGGTAGTCCTGATTACCGATCACCAGGGCGACATCCGCCGCCATGACCGTCGCCGGCAGCAACAAAGCAAAGCTGGTGACGGACGCCAGTCCAAGAGGCATGAGCTGTTTCATTTCCATCTCCCTTCAGTTGTTGGTGCCACACTATCGCGCCTCGTAACTCCGCGCCCTAACTCAGATCAGCCCAGCGCCGGATGGTTTGAAACCAACGATGCCCCGACACCTTCCGGCAAAATTCCGGTCCGGTTCAGATCATCGCGACAGCTCAGGGCGCGACAGGTTACATCAAGCTCCCATCCTCTTGGGAAACCGTTGCAGCCGCTCATCCTGCGGGGTGCTTAAAATCTGATCGGGCGCCCCGCTCTCGAAGATCTTTGCGCTGTGTATGAACACCACTCGGTCGGCGATCTGGCGCGACCTGCATCTCTTCGGTCACGGCCAGCATGGTCTGCTTGCGCTCGGCAGGCTTGCGCACAAGGACCAGCACGTCGCCCACCCATTCGGGTCAAGGAGCCGAGGTTTCCTTGTCGAAAAGCATCTCGCCTCCTGCGCCAAGGCGCGGCCGATGCCGACAAGCTGCTGCTGCCCATGGGAGCTTTCGCCACGGGACAGGCCCGGTGCCGGAATGCATCCCCATTGCCGGAATGCATCCCCATTGCGTTGGCGGAAAAACTCGGGACTTCGCGCCCGTTTCCGCCCGTTTCAGCGGGCGTCTATACAAGGAGGTCGAGCCATGCCTCGATAGGGAAATCCGAAGCATGTTGATTGGCTTGTGTTATGGAAAAGTGGGGTTCTCGCGTTTGGTGACTTCTAATAATCGACGCGAGAGGGTCAGAAATGTTTTTTCGCGCCGGCCGTGCAAGACATCTGTGAATACGGGCCCGTCGACCTTATGTTGGAATATGTGAAAACCTTGAAAAGATACGCCGGAATCGGTGCCTTTGCCCTCGTCGCGACACTGACTGCAGCACCGGATGTGACGGCCGCGCAAACGCCCTCCGCCCAGACGCCTTTCCCCCCGGCTGAGCAATCTGCACCCGTGCAGGATAGGCCGCCCGAAGAAGAAACCGGTGCGGACGAAGCCAGCCTCATCCGGCCAGCGGTCGGAACATCGCTCGGGGAATGGCGCTGGAGGCGTCGTCCCGTCGTCGTCTTCGCGGACAGTCCGAACAATCCGTCATACATCCAGCAGATGGAAAACATCACCGAGCGGGTCGAGCCGCTGATCGAGCGTGACGTTATCGTGATCACCGACACCGATCCTGCGGCGCGTTCGTCCTTCCGGCAATCCCTGCGCCCGAGGGATTTCATGGTGGTCATCTTGGGCAAGGACGGCACGATCATCCTGCGCAGACCGGTGCCGTTGTCCGTGAGCGAGATCTCGCGCTCGATCAACAAGCTGCCGCTGCGCCAGCGCGAGGTGCGTGAGAGCCGCACCACGGAGGACTGACCGTTCTCACAGCGTCAGCGCCATACCACGGCGCCCCCGGCTCCAGTGCCATCGTCAAAGGGTTCGTCTCCGGCTCCCTTCCACCCTCCATCGCTCAGAACGGCCGAAGGCTACTCAAAAACCACGTGCAGGCCAACATCGCCCGGCGCGTCCGTCGCTGCGATGGTTGAGGTCTACGCGCCGGCCGCGCCTACCGGGCGCACAAGATGTAGCGTCCGCTCAAGCCTCGGTGAGCCCGGCAACCCACACAGATCGAGAAGGGACCTAATGTTCGGCGAGCGCTTTGACGCTTGAGTATCTGAAACCGCATGGGCTGGCCGGATACACAAAGTTCAGGACACTCCCCTTATAAACGGTCGTCACGACCCAGACCATTGCGATCCAAACGCGACCACAGCTGCATAAATGGCCAGGCGGGTATTGGCTCCTGCATACCTCAGGAGCCGGGTTCAGGGTGAGACAAGCCAGAGAACGTTCGACACCGGTCCCGTCCCCTCCGCCATTTCAGTGAACAAGCATCTGTTTTTGTGAAATTTTCTTCGAGCCGGGAAATCCATCCCACCAAATTTACCACCATCATGTACGCGTTTGAATGCAGCTTCATGCAACTGGCTACGTCTCACCTGCTCGTATCGGCTGAGCACTTCACCGCCCTCTCGGGCGATATCGAGGCATGACTCAAGGCAAAGATGGACGCTGATCGGAACTGTCGCAGGGCAGTCCGGAAAAAGTTTCGCGTGCCTCGATCATTTCAAGAAACGCTTGCTATAGGTCCATAGCCACATCCGCACATGGAGGCACCTCGTCGGAGGTCACAAACCAGCCGACGGGTCTACGCATCCATGTGCTCAAAACCAAGAGCACCCGAATAATGGCAACACAGGCTATCAATTGCTACCTGTCGGTCGAGCAGGTCGCAACGCGTTTCGGCGTCTCGAAGGACTCCATCTGGCGCTGGACGCGCAACGGTGATTTTCCCGCTCCGGTCAAGCTACGCGGCACGACGACCCGCTGGCGCCTCGCCGATATCGAAGAGTGGGAGAGCCAGCTGGCCTGTGGGTTCATCACTTGTCTCGAGTTCGAGCCTGATGGGCTGATACCAGCGCGCGAAAGGTTTGACTCTGGGGCCATTTTCAGGCTGCCGGATCCGTGATTCCGTGCTTGAAAACGGATCATGAGGCAGAGATGGGACGAGCGTTGGAGATCAAGGACCAGCTGAGCGCGGCGGACCTGCGGGCACGGGCGGCGCGAGAGAAGAAGAACCGGACGGCGCGGCTGTATGCTGGCG
>NZ_JBAPKY010000107.1:0-4891 GCF_037083785.1 Roseovarius sp. D22-M7 | reverse complement strand
TTGGTGGCCGCTCGCCTGTGGGCTTTGCCACCTCCGGGGTGGGTCATTTTTGGATGATCACACCGGGTCAGTTTTGAATGCACATTGACAGCCCAAACCCAAGGAGAAGACACATGAACAAGATCACCAGGACCATCGCCGCGCTGCTGCTTGGCGCGGCAACGCCGGCCCTTGCGGCGGACCAGGACGTGCTGCCCCTGAACACCGACGAGATCGCCCATTATCGCGACGTCGGCCAGTGGGTCGTCCACGAGAACCTCACCCGCGGGTCGTGCTTCATCTCGCGCGCGGACCCGGCGGGGCACCTGGTCCAGATCGGGCTGACGAAGGACAACGAGTACGGCTATCTCGGCATCTTCCAGAAAGGGGCCGAGCTCGAAGAGGGCACCAACGCCGTCGCGATCATCGTCAACGGCAACCTTTATGTCGGCCAGTCCAAGGCCGTCGTGCACGGGGCGTCCGGCGACTACCAGGGCGGCTACGTGATGGCGACGGGCGAAAGCCGCAAGCAGATGCGGCTCGATCTCGAGAAGCAGAAGGAGATGGTCGTCTTCCCCGACAAGCCGTTCAAGGTGACGGTGCAACTCGACCACGTTCGCAACGCGATCTACGAGGCGCGCCAATGCACCAAGAAGCTTCAGGGCGCCTGATCGGCCGCCCCGGTCGTCACACCGGTGATCGTGCCCGCGTCGCGGGCACGAGACCGCGCCAGATCGGGGCGATTGGTCCATGACCGACGACCCGGCATTCGAGGCGGCCAGAATTGCGCGCGGCGGGCTCTATCACCAGATGCAGGCACGGCTCGGGCTGGTCACGGACGACCATCTGCGTCCGGTGTTGAGGGCACTGCTGCTTGTCCTGATTGCATGGGGCGTGCCCCTCGTCATCAGCGGTTTCGAGGGAAAGGCGTTCGGCAGCTTTGCCGAGATGCCGTTCCTGCTTCACCTTCCGGTACTGTCGCGGTTTCTTCTCGGGGTGGGTCTGCTGGTCGCGATGGAACCCGTGGCAGAGGCGCAACTCGCCACCGTCCTGCGTCCCCTGCTCAGCCCGCCACTGCTCGCGCCCGGGGCCCGGGCGGCGGCCGAATCGGCGGCGGCCCTCGCGGTTCGGCGTCGCAATTCGCGCCTCGCAGAGGTCATCTGTTTCGCGGTAGCATGTGCGTTTTCGGCCGCCGCGGCGGTCGGTCTGAGCGATTTCGATGCCCATTCATGGGCTTTCGCCGCCGGCAGTGGCGGGCAGAGCTTTTCCTACGCGGCCTTGTGGTGCCTCTGGATCAGCAGCCCGATCTATTTCTTCCTCCTGGCCCGTTGGATCTGGCGCATCCTGATCGTGGCGCTGCTTCTGAAGTCGCTCGCCGCTCTTGAATTGCGGCTGAGCGTCACCCATCCGGACGGTGCCGGGGGGATCGCCTTCGTGGGGGAGTTTCCCAATGCCTACACCCTCTTCGTGCTTGCGCTCAGTTGCAATCTGGGGGCCGCGATCGCCGAGCATTTTCATGCGCAGACCATCACCACGACGATTTTCACTGCGGTGATGATCGCGTGGCTGCTGATCACCAACGGTCTGCTGTCCTTGCCCGCGCTGTTCTTCACCAAGCCGCTGAGCGACTTGAAACAGGAGACGCTCGAACTCGCCCAGGCCCAGGCGACGCGCCGCCAACTGGCCGAGGAACATGGCGTGCTGGGACAAAGCATGTGTGGCGCCACCGAGGCGGAGATCGGCGAGGCCGCGTCCGTTCCCGATCCGAAGCCGATCTTCGACGCCGCGCGAAACCTGTCCACCGTGCTGATCCGGCGCGCGTCGCTTCTGCCGATTTCAGCCGCGGCGGTGCTGCCCGTTTTCGCCGCCGGCGCTACGCAACTGCCCGCGCAGGATCTGTTCCAAGTCCTGCGCAAGTTGTTGCTATTCTGAGGATGACGCGGTGTGGCATGGCGACGGGGATCATGGACTTCAGCCTCCCGGGGATGCTTTCCATGCTCAGGTTCACCTTGCCCGGACACCTGCGGGCATTGGCGACTCAAAGGAATTTCCGAATGACCTTTCTCCACTGCTCTCGCGCCAGACAACTGCTCCTGCGGATCGTGGAGCCACGCAACGGCTCCCTTGGGACATCGCGTTTTTCGTGGCGCGGCATCGTATATCCCGGGCGGGCGGTCGGCGGCGGTGCACGTGATCTCGGATCTTTCCCCTGTGGCGAAAGCCGGGTTGCGATGCGTCTCCGGCATTTGATCTTCTGCGTGGTCTGCCTGTGCATGTCCGTGGCACAGCCCTCGGGGATCGCGGCCGCGGAAAGCAATCTCGATCACAAGATGGCCCCGCTGACCAGCGCCTCTTCGAAATCGGAGTTCGGGCTGCGCAGCGGATCGCTGATCATCGCGCCGATTCCGTTCAGCGACCCGATGATCGACACCGGGCTGGCGCTTGGTGCCGGGTACCTCTTCAATATCGACGAGGGCTCGGACCCGTCGATGCTGGGCATCGGTTACCTGCGCTCGCAGAACGGGTCCGAGGGGTACGGGCTTACCCTGAACCTCGCGTTCATGGACAATCGTTGGACCATCGGGATGACATATCTCGACGCGGACATCGATTACGACCTCATAACCTCCCGCGGGACGCTTCCGATCAACCAGACGGGCGAGTTGATCAAGCTCAAGCTGATGTATGGCGTCACGCCAGAGTTCCGCATCGGCGCCAGCGCGCGCTACCTCGAATCCACGATCAGGTCGTCGGATCCGATCTTTCCTAACCTGCCGAACTTTATCAGATTGCCCGACGGGTTCAGCACGGTCGGGTTCGGCCTCGTCGCCGACTATTCCCGGGTCGACGACAAGATCTACCCCACCTCCGGGTTCAGTCTCGCGTTTTCAAGCATGTATAACGAGCCCTCGGGAAGGTTCGGCGACGAGTATGTCAAATCCGTCCTGACCTATGACAGGTATGTCCCCACGAGCGAGACGGGCGTGATCGCGATCCGGGCGGTCGGCTGCGCGGCGCCTGGCCGGGTGCCGTTCTACGACCTCTGTTCGCTCGGCGGCACGGATTCGTTTCGCGGCTACAACATCACCGAGTTTCTCGACAATGCCCTTATGTCCACGCAAATCGAGTATCGCAAACGGCTGGGCAAGCGGATCGGGGTGGTCGCCTTCGGTGGCGTGGGGGCCGTCGGCGGCGGCCTCGACGACCTCGGCGACGTCGGCGCGGCGGCGGGCCTCGGTCTGAGATACCGCGTGTCGCAAAAGTTCCCCGTCGACTTCGCCGTGGACGGCTCCATCAGCGAAGAAGGAGACAGCCTGCTCTACGTCTACGTGGGACAAAGGTTCTGAGACACACTACACCACACAGGGCTGGCTGAGGGCGACAGAATGGATTCAACTGGACCACTCCGACCAAGGAAACGTCCCATGCCGAACCGAGCCATTGCCGCCCTCACCGAGATCTTGCGCCCAGAGATCGATCTGGGCAACAGCCGTCTGCAGACACTGTGTCTGATCGTGATCGGCATGGTGAGCGCGCGCAGCGTGAACCTCAGCCATATTGCTTGCGAGCGGCTGGGCGCAGTGCAGACGGCATCCACCTATCGCCGGCTGCAGCGCTTCTTCCAGTATGTCCGTTTGGGTGAGTATTGGGCGCTGCCGCTGCTGATCGGCGTCCTGGGGCAGCACGGACCGTGGCTGCTCGCACTCGACCGCACGAACTGGCAGATCGGCAAGAGAGAGGTGAATTTAATCGTGCTGGCCGTCGTCACCCGCCGGTTCCGGGTGCCTCTGCTCTGGACGGTGATCGAGAGCCGCGGTTGCTCCGACACCGCCATGCGCATTACCCTGATCAAGCGCTATCTTGCACATTTCCCCGCCACGACCATCCGTAGGCTGCTGGCCGACCGGGAATTCGTAGGCGCCGACTGGATGGAATTCCTGTGTGAAACCAATATCCCCTTTGCCATCTGCATCAGAGACAATCTCCGCATCACCACCGAGGAGGGGCATGACCTGACCCTGCGGGTCAGATTGCGCCAAGCCCGGCGAAGCCGGGTCTTTCGCGCCCGTCTCGGAACGCGCGAAGACACCGCCGCGGGCAATACGCCACGGCTGACCATCGCCGACAAGCCGCTCAAGGACGAGTGGTTGATCGTGGTTACCAACGTCGAGGCGCAGATCGCACTTCGCACCTATCGCAAACGTTGGGCGATCGAATGCCTGTTCGGCGACGCAAAGACCCGCAGCCTCAACATCGAGGACACCCGCCTGACCGATTTGCGCAAGCTCGGTCTGCTCATGGCGCTTGTCGCACTGGCCATTGCTTGGGCCGGCCGTGCCGCCGCAGACAAGCTGGGAACGCACACGCCACTCCGCAAAAGCCACGGCCACCACGCCAAGTCCTTCTTTCGAACCGGCTTCGACCACATCCGCAATCGCCTGAGAACCGATCCCCTCGACGCCATCTGACTGTGGCATAGGGTAACTCTGAAACGGCCGAAAACCGAGGGAGCCGTGTAGTGTGGTCCTGAGAGCCTGATCGGAAATTAGTTGAGTGAATTCAGCAGGTTGTGGTTCTGTTCAGGTGTCGAAGCTGAACGGAGATCACGATGGCCTGGACCGAACTCACCCGCGAACAGCATATGCGCACGGCGACCAGATATCCAAGCGATTTGCCGGATGCGGAGTGGGCCGTCATTGGCCCGCGTCTGCCCGGCCCGAACAGGCTGGGGCGTCCGCGCACCGTTGACCTGCGCCGCGTCTGGGACGCAATCCGGTATCTTGCTGCCGCCGGGTGCGCGTGGTCGCTCCTGCCGCAGGATTTCCCGCCGGTCTCGACTGTTCGGTATTATTTCTACAGCTGGCGCAACGATGGGCTTTTGACCGTGATCAACCGCGAATTGGTGGCGGTT
>NZ_JBAPKY010000106.1:0-4986 GCF_037083785.1 Roseovarius sp. D22-M7 | reverse complement strand
AGCCCCCGGATCGTGGGCGTCGAGATCAACAACGCCTTGCGCCGATGCGCGAAGGTCAGCGACCGGGCTTCGGCCAGGCTGACCGGATCGCCTTCCTCATCCGCCGAGGCCGGATAGGCATCGACCTCGTCGAGAAACAGGTACCGCGCCGGGGTCGAGCGCAGCCCCACCGCCGAGTTGGCCCCTGTCATGATCAGGATGCCGCCCGCAAATTCCTTCGAGAGCATCGTGTTGCCCGCGTCGCGCGAGCGCGCCGGTTTGATCCGCTCGCGCAGCTCCGGGCTTTCCTCGATCAGCGGGTCGATCCGCTGGCGCGAGTTGCGCTTGGCCAGCTCCACCGTCGGCTGGACCGCCAGCATCGGCCCCGGCGCGTGATGCATCACGAAGCCGATGAAGCAATTGCCCGCTTCCGTGGCACCCACCTGCGCGGCCTTCATGAACACCACCCGCTGCACCGGGCTGACCGGCGAGAGCGCATCCATGATCTCGCGCATATACGGAGTGCGCGCGGTCTTGTAGCGCCCGGGCTCCGCCGAGGCGCGCGACGACAGCCAGCGGTGCCTGTCGGCCCACTCTGACACGGTCAGGTCCGGGTCGGGCCGCAGGCCCCGCGACCAGGCGCGCAGCAGGTCGTTGGCGCCATCGAACCCCGCGACATCGTCATCCAAGGCCGCTGCGGATCTCGGCGAGGCTGTCGAGCTGGGCGCGGACATGGGCTTCGAGAACCTTCTGCATCACCGCCGCCTCCACCGTGATCCCCTCGCCGAGGGTGGCTGCCAGTTCCGAGGCCATGAGCGCGGCCACCCGGGCGGGCCAGGTCACCCAGGCATCGCGTTCCTCGCGCGCCAGCCGGAAGATCAGCGTTTCCGCGCGCGCCTTGTCGACCAGGTCGCCTTTCAGCTTCTGCAACCGGATGCGGCGTTCCTGCGCCTTGAGCACCTCGTTCGCGGTCTTGGCCTGCAGGAAGGTCGTGCCGCCGCCGACGGCTGGCGCGGCCATTCCCTGCTCCTTGAGCGTGTCCCCCACCGCAGAGACGGCGGCCTCGGGCACGGGCTTCAGCTTGGACTTGCCGGTCGCGGGCGGTTTTGGCGCGGCGCGGGATTTCGACGGGTCGGTCGTCTCGGTGCGGCGCGTGTCGGACGCCTCGGCGTCGATGCTGCCATCAGGGTGCAGCACCAGCCGCCCGGCCTCCTTGGCCTTCTGGATCGCCCCGCGCGACAGGCCCACGCGGGCGGCATACTGGCGTTCGCTCAGGCCCTGCATGGCTCACCCCGCGCGATATAAAGCAATGTTATTGCTGCGATTTCCGTTGATTACAGTCCGCGCCGGAGCGATTCTGATGACACAAGCACGATGCAACTCACCACACGGAGCCACGCCATGACCAGCCTGAACCCGCAAACCACGCCCCGCCACCAGCTGCGCGCCGAAAAGGCACAAAAGAACAAGGAGGCCGCGCTCGCCGCCTTCCTTGCAAAGAAGGCCGAAATCGACGAACGGCTCGCCCGCCTGCAGGCGCTCAGCGACGATCATTTCGAGACCCACCCCGACGAGATCAGCTGGGGCGACGTAGGCACCCTCGGTCATTACGCCGAACTGCTGAAGCGCATCACCGACAGTGCCTTAAACGAGGGCGAATTCGCCGAGTGACCCTTTCGACCCAGCCTTCTTGAGCGGCCCGCCGCGATGGCGGGCTTCACCCGGTAGAAGCTCCTGCATGTCGCACGAGCCGAAACCGGAGACCATCCATGACCCAGATCCAGCTGTCCGACGCCCAGTCCGTCATCCTGTCTACCGCCTGTGCGCGCGACGACGGCGCCGTGTTCCCCGTCACCACCACCCTCAAGGGCGGCGCGGTCGGCAATGTCTGCAAGAGCCTGCTGAAACGCGGGCTGNTTCCCCGTCACCACCACCCTCAAGGGCGGCGCGGTCGGCAATGTCTGCAAGAGCCTGCTGAAACGCGGGCTGATCGAGGAAATCGAAGCGACCGACCTCAACACTGTCTGGCGGCATGACGAAGAGCGCGGGCCCATCACCCTGCGCGCGACGCCGCTGGCCTACATGGCGCTCGGGATCGCGGACGACACGAGCGAGGCGGTTCCGGCCGAAACCTCGACTGTGCTCGAGCCTGTCCGACGCCGGAAGGGCACCAAGCAGCAGGCAATGATCGACATGCTGTCCCGCCCCGAAGGCGCGACCATCGACGAGATCGCGGACGTCACTGCATGGAAGCCGCATACGATTCGTGGCTCAATGTCGGGAGCGCTCAAGAAAAGGCTCGGACTGACGATCATCTCGGAGAAGGTGGACGGAAGGGGTCGTTGCTATCGCATAGCCCTGTGATCGCACCGGAGATGCTTAATTTTTAAGCTATGCACAGGCCGTCATGCTGCATTGCAGCGAAACTTCTTTCCGACCGTGGATTTTAAGGCTACTTTGCAAGTAGGGATATCGATAGCTCCTCCTCCTCCCTGAGCTTTTCGATCCAAGGCGGTGACGCTCTCCTCCTCCCTGCGTCACCGCCGCCCTTTCCCAAAGAAAGCAATGGGTTGTCGGACTTCCGTGGTTGAGCAAAGCGACCGATAAGTCTTGCATAGCTGACCCCAGCTTCATCGCAGCTGGTATGCCTCGAAAAGCCGCCTCAGAAGGTAGCTGCGGATCAACGAGATGCCGAGGAAGACCAGGCCAATGGCAAGGTGTTCGTCAAGAGCTGCCTCGAGGCCGAACAGGGGAAATACGGCCAGCTGCGTCAGCACAGCAACCGCGTAGCCGACCACCACGTTCGTGATCGCCTCGATCATCGACATGGTGCGCGTCTGCATCAGGCTGCATCCTTCCGTTCGTGTTCGCCGAGACGCTCTCTCCTCCGGTCCTTCCATGGACCTCCAGCCGACGGAGTGATTAGTCTGCACTGACGCAATCCGAGAGGAGTGAGTTTCGACATGACGGAGCACACGAACGACGACGTCGCAGCGATCCGTGAGGTCATCGCACGCCAATTCGAGAGCATCAGCTGGACCGCAGACCGTCCCGCGGACTGGACGGCTTTCGCGGATGACTTTCTGCCGAATGCAACTCTCTTTCCCGCCGCTCGACCGATCGCACCAAAATCGGTCGACGCCTTCATCGACCGAATGAAGGGTGTTGCTGCAGGCGAGCTGAAAAGTCTCGAGGAGGTCGTTCTCAATACCAAGGTCCGGGTATTCGGCAACGTCGCCATCGCGATGGGGGTGTGTGGCATGTCCGAAAACGGTTCCGAACCCAAGCGCGGTGTGGAGGCCATCTTGCTGGTCAAGGATCAGGGCCGCTGGCGCGTTGCGGCTCAAGCCTGGGACATGGAGACGGCCGAGAAAATGATCCCCGCCGACTTGCTCGACGGGAACTGACCGCAGCTTGCATCACGCCGCATCCTTCTGTTCGCCTTCACCCAGGCGCTCCGTCTTCACGTCCCCGAAGGTCCGGCTGTCACCGTCGAGGATCGCGTCTTTGCCGGTTTCGGCCTGCCAGCGTTCGACGGCCACATCGACATACGCGGGGCTGATTTCCATCGCGAAGACGCGGCGACCGTTGGCCTCGCCCGCCATGATCTGAGATCCGGAACCGGCGAACGGCTCGTAGCAGACACCGCCGCGGGCCACGTGCTGGCGCATCGGGATGCCGAACGCGTCGAGTGGCTTCGGCGTCGGATGATCGGGGCGCTCGTCCTTCGTGAAACTGGGCATCTCCCAGGTCGAGGGCAGCGTCTGCTCGGCCACCTTCGGCGGTCGGTTCGGACGGCGCCAGCCCATGAAGCAGGGCTCGTGCTTCCACAGGTAATGCGACCGGGTCAGCACCCCGCGGTCCTTCACCCAGATGATCTGCTGATGCACGAACGCCCCGGCCTTTTCCCAGCAGGCCTCCAGCATCGCCTGGCGTCGAGAGGCGTGCCAGCAGTACCAGGCGGCATCCTCGGTGATCGCCTCGGCCACCGCGGCGGAAATGAACCCGTCGTAAAGCTCCGCGCCCTGCGAACTGTCGTCCCAAGTATTGCCGTAGGACTGCGACCAGTCCTTGTTGCGGGTCGGGTGGTTCGAGCCGTCGTAATCCACCAGGTACGGCGGATCGGTCGCGAACAGCACCGCGCGCTCGCCATTCATCAGCCGGCGGACGTCTTCGTGGCTGGTGCTGTCGCCACACAGCAGCCGGTGGTCGCCGAGGATCCACAGATCGCCCGTGCGCGACGCCGGGTTGCGCGGCGGTTCGGGGATGACCACCGGCGGCGTGGAGCCCCCGTCGCCGCCCGCTTCCTCGTCGCTGTCGGCGACATAGGCCAGCAGCTTGTCCAGCTCGCCGTCCGAAAACCCGACCAGCGAAAGGTCGAAATCCTCGGCCAGCAGCTCGTTCAGTTCCGCCGACAGCAGCGCCTCGTCCCACGTTCCGAGTTCGGTCAATTTATTATCGGCCAAACGATAGGCGCGCCGCTGCGCCTCGGTCAGGTGTCCCAGCACGATCACCGGAGCCTCGGTCAGCCCCAGCTGCGTCGCGGCCAGCACTCGGCCATGGCCCGCGATCAACTCGCCGTCCTCGCCCACCAGGCAGGGCACGGTCCAGCCGAACTCGGCCATGCTGGCGGCAAGCTTCGCGACCTGGTCCGCGCCGTGCTGCTTGGCATTTTTCGCGTAGGGCTGCAGGCGCGCAAGCGGCCATTGCTCGATCCGCTCGGGGGCGAAGGCGACGGTCACTGTCCCAGCCCTCCGCCGTTCACGCAGCCGCTCACCGTGGCGAAGCGGCCTCCCGCAGGACGATGATGATGCCGCTCATAACGATGATCAGGGCTCCCACGATGGTCCAGAAGGCCAGCAGGTCGCCCCAGATCAGCCAACCCAGCAGCGTGGCCCAGATCAGCGCCGTGTAGTCGAAAGGCGCGACCACCGCGGCAGGCGCCAGTCGGAACGCCTGTCCGATCAGCGTTATCCCGAGGCTCCCCAGAATCGCGATGGCGACGAA
>NZ_JBAPKY010000105.1:0-5256 GCF_037083785.1 Roseovarius sp. D22-M7 | reverse complement strand
GCCTCGCAGATCACCTCACGGGGGTGGCCACATGTCATGGAATGACTGGCCACATGCGCGTGGAACAGGTGGCCACATGTCGTGGAATACGCACTCCATGACGAATCACGATCGTATCGAAGCCAGCAATGCCAAGTCTGGTGGGTGATTCAAGTTGCCACACGACTTGTGGGTAACTGCAAGCCCCGCCGAAGCCTTACCCTGTAAAGCGGCGCGGGCCGCTTCCGCAAAAGTGTTCACTTCAGACAGCTCTTGAATACCTTCACGCTCACCTGGCTGATACCAGCCCCCACGCCAATTGGTAGTAAACTTCATTACCGTAAGATGCCGGTCGTTATGAGCGTTCGCATGCTCAACAAGCATTTCCCACAATTTTTGATCTTCGCTGATCATAGCTTCTCCAGATATGGTCTCTACGAGACTCGGTAGGTTCACCAAAAAAAATGCGCATTCCGACGTATCCGGTCGGCTGTTCCGACAACATCCGGTCAGTCATTCCGGGGTATCCGGTCACCTTAGGATCGTTGCCGCGAAGGCATGGTTTTTGATGTCAGGGCGTGGGGCCTTCGTCAACTTGTTCTGTGGCATCTGTCGAACGGCGCATTGAATGGCCGTCCAGTTCGAGGCGATAGGCGTTGTGGACCAAGCGGTCGAGTACGGCATCGGCGAACGTAGGTTCGTCGATGACGTCGTGCCAAGCTGCGACCGGGAGCTGGCTGGTGATCAGGATCGAGCCTCGCCCATGGCGGTCCTCGACGATCTCCATGAGATCGCGACGCTGACCGGCGGTCAGGCGGTCCGGCCCCCAGTCGTCGAGAATGAGCAGGTCTGCCCTCACCAGAGATCGGAAAAGGCGTGGAAAGCGTCCGTCGCCATGGGCCAGGTCGAGATCGGCGAACAGGCGTGGTAACCGCTGGTAGATGACGGTGAGGTTGTCGCGGCAGGCTTTCTGGCCCAGGGCGCAGGCAAGCCAGGTCTTCCCGACCCCGCAGGGGCCGGTGATCATCAGGTTGCGGGCGCCTTTGATCCAGCGTCCGGTGGCGAGTTGCTGGAACAATGCCCGGTCCAGTTTGCGCGGTGTGCGGAAGTCGACGTCTTCAATGGCTGCCCCGATGTGGCGCAGTTTTGCCGCTCGCATGCGGGTCTGGGACCGTCGGGTATTGCGGGTAGCGACCTCGCGGTCGATCAGCAAGCCAAGCCATTCGGCGTGGCTCAGGTCGGCGGTGGCGTCTTGCGCCTGCAAGTCGACGAAAGCCTCGGCCATGCCGTCGAGCTTCATCTGTCGGAGTTGGTCCAGGGTGGGGTCCCGCCTCGATCACCCTATCGAGCGCTATCCGCAGGATCGCCGTGCTCGATTTGCCATGGAGACTGTGACCGACGTTGCGGCGTTGCATCTGACAGAAGACCGGGTAACATTGGTTAACGTGTGGATGGTGTTCGACAACAGTCGTTGGGGGGGGATCGGAGATGACCGGGGCTCATCGAACTGCAGCTCTCGTGCTTGTTCTGCTGTCTGTGCTGCTAGCGGAACCGCTTCACGCGCAGAACACGGATGATGATGGGGACGCGCAGGCCGTGCAGTCCTTCTCCGAAGAGGCCGCAGCGTTTCGGCAGGACACTGTGACACTGGAGGTAGACATCACCGTCCGGGAGCCAGCTGTCGCAGACATTCGTTCGGAGCGCTCGGCGGAAGCCGCGGAGTTAAGCCCCGCGCGACAGGAAAAGGAACGGTTGCTGTCGGAGCTTGAACGGCTGCGTCCGGCAAGGGACGCGAAACAGCAACGGCTGGAGACCGGCCGCGCGGACCCGGTGGATGCTGACGGCGACCGTCAAGCGGCCCCAAGCGACGGTGCAGTGCCGACCGAGCAAAGCGGATCAGAACGGACGGAACTCGTTGCGGACGAACAGGAATTGAAGCAGCGAATTGAAGCGCATCGCGCTCAGATTGCGTCAATGGAAGAAGAACTTCAGGAACTGAACGCGACAAAGTCCGTATTGACGTCGACGATTGAGGATACGGTCGCCGAACTGGGTCGAGTTACAGAAGATGCTTTGGCCGAGCTGGATCGCCTGGCTGAAGAAACCGCGGCAAAGGTCGCCGAAGCCGAGGCGGTAGAGGCCAAGCTGCAAGTGCTGAAAGAGACCGCGGTCGAACGCGACGCGCCACCGTCTCCTGCGAGGGGTAATGCGGAGGAGAGGCTTTCGGACATGCAGGTTCGGATTGCGGATGCAGAAGCACGTCTTGAGGGGCGCCAAGAAGAGCTCGATGCGCTCGCCGTGGACATATCGTCCGGTCTTGAAGAGGTAGCGTCGCTTTCAGAGCGCCAATCCGGCCTCAAGAACGAGATCGGATCTGCTGAAGAGGTCTTGGTGGGCATCCGCCGAGAGATAGAGACCGCACGGCAAGACCTGACGTCCTTGACGGAGAGGAAGACCAGCCTCGAGGGCGAGATCGCCTCCGCGGACGACGCCCTGGCGGGGATTCGTGACGCGCAAACGCAGGCAGAGGCCGCCTTGGCAGATACGCAGGCCCAAGCCACGGAAGCATCCGAAAGATTGATCGCGCTTGAAGCGCAACGGCAGGCCGGCAAAGCCCGGCTTGCCGCGTTCGGCGACAGGCAAGCCGGTCTGGAAAACGATATCGCGGCTGCTGAAGAAACGTTGGCCGGCTTCTTGGAGAAGGCGAATGCTGCGAAAAAGGCCCTCAAGGAAAGGCAGCAGCGTGCCGCCGAGGTCGAAAGCGATCTGGAGGCTGCCAAGGAGCATGTCGCCGAAGCCGAAGCCCGGGAACTGACGCTGGCGCAGAACGCAACCGCACTGGAACAGAAGGCGGAGGCGTTAAGGGCGGACATCGCGCGGCTGGAGGCGCAGGCCACGGATCTTCCGGCGCTTATGGAACGTCAGGACGCGGTGCGCGCGACCGTGGAAGAGCTGGAAGGCCGCGCCGCCACGCTCCGGCAGGATGTCTCCGATCGTCAGGCGGCAGCGCGCCGGGCCGCGGAGCAGAGCCTAGAGGCGCAGCAAGAGCTTGCGCGGCTCGAGGACGCGCGCAGCGCTGTCGAAGCGGAATTGCAGAACCTGCAGGCCAGCCTCGCGGATCGCAGAGAGGCGGCACAGGCCGAGGTAGAATCGCAAGTTCAGGGCCGGACGGCCGAGCTGCAGGAACTGGAACAGAAGATTGCAGATGCCGAGTTGCGCTTTTCCGAAGCCGAGACCCGTAATGCGGCGATTGCCACCGAGCTTGCGTCCCTGGGCGACGAGCGCACCAGCATCCGTGAGTCGCTGCGAAACTTGCAGGCAGAGATGGAGGCAACGCGCAGAGAAGCCCGCGAGGATCGCTCTCGAATTGCGAAGGAGCGCGAAGAGGCGGAAGCAGCCTTTGCGCGACTGAACGGCCAGATGGAAACGACGCGTGCCGAACTTGCCGCCGCGCAGTCCCGTTTTGCGGATCTGAAGACCAGAAACGAGACCGCTCAACAGGAGCTGGTCTTCATCAATGCGAACCGTACGAAAGCCGAGGGCGAACTGAACACGCTGACAGCCGAGATTGCAGAGAGCCGGAGGGCCGCCGAAGAGGATCTCGCCCGGATCACCGAGGCGCGCCGTGATGCCGACGCCAAGCTGTCCGAACTGACCGGCATGATAGAGTCGGCCAAGTCCGACTTGTCGTCGACCGAGGCGGCGCGGGTGCAGACAGAGGCGCAATTGGCATCGTTGCGCAGCTCGCGCTCCGAAGCCCAGGCGAACCTGAACGACCTGCAGAACCAGATCGACATGGCAAAAATGGCGCTTGAAGATGTCGGGACAGGGGACCGGAACCTCGCGACACCGCCTGCAGAAGTCGCCGCCGAGCCCGCCCTCAATCTGCGGTCGGCCTCTGTCGTGGATGCTGCGATACAGCGCGCGCCGGGCCTGCCGAGCGCCGCAACGCCCGAAGTGGAAAAGCTGCGGCGTCTGTTGGTCAATGGCGCTTGCGCGACGGACGCGCTGCGCGCAACGTTCGGGGACATCAATCGACAGACCCTCGTTTCCCTCGTAAGAACCTTGGGTGGATGTTGAGAATATCGGTTTGAAGATAGGACGAAATCTATGAGACATTTCAGAAGACTGCTTTCCCGCGTTGTTGCCGTCGGCGCAGCGGCAATAGTTGTGGTTTCGCTGGTCGCCACACGCCTCGATGCGCAGGATTTCGAGAAGAATATCCTGACGGGCGGGTTTACCGGCACATATATTCAGTTCGGTCGTGACATGAGCACCATGGCGCAAAAATGCGGCGTGACCCTGAACGTACGAGAAAGCGCCGGTTCGCTTGAGAATTTTCTGGGCGTCCGCAAGCGCCCTTTCACGCAGTTCGGCATCGTGCAATCGGATGTGCTCGAGTATCTCAATACCTATGCGGCCGATGACCCCGCGGTCGCGCGCGCGATCGTCGGCGTCCGGATCGCGTTTCCGCTCTACAATGAAGAGGTTCACATCCTGGCCACACGCGATGTGACATCACTGGCGGATCTGGCTGGAAAACGCGTTGCCATCGGCGTCGAAGAAAGTGGAACGTTCCTGACTGCATCGCTGGTGCTGGACCTGGCCGAAGTCACGCCTGCGGAGCGCCTGACGATCGATGCGGAGTCTTCGCTAGCGGCTTTGCTCGCCGACGACATCGATGCGTTCTTCTATGTCGCCGGCGCGCCTACGAAGATCTTCCAGTCGGACCAGATCGATCCGGAACGATTTCACTTGGTGCCGGTCGCGGACCCGACACTGCGCGCCGTCTACCAGAGCACGACAATTCCGGCTGGAACATATTCATTTCTGACGAACGATCTCGAGGCAATTGCCGTCAAGGCGGTGCTGATGACCTACGAATACAATCCGCGCCGCAACCCGTATCACCGCGCGAGTTGCGAGGCCGTGTCCGAGATCGCACATGCGGTGGTCACCTATTTCGATACATTGCGCGAGAGCGGACATCCGAAGTGGAAACAGGTTGATTTGAACGACATTCCGCCGGGCTGGGATGTCGGATCCTGCGTCAATGCAGGACTTGACCCGGAATACCCCCTGTCATGCGAGGGAAAGGCCCCGGTTGCCGCTCCGTCGTCGCAGGAAAGCAACGCCAACAGGGCTTACCGCGAGCGGATTTGTGAAGCCGTCGGGTGCTGAGGTGTTGATTGTCGCTGAGATCTGACCCGGCAACCACCAAAATTGTCACTGAGAACTGACCCATGTGCAACCTTTCCCCGGCTTGAACCAGCTGGG
>NZ_JBAPKY010000104.1:0-5280 GCF_037083785.1 Roseovarius sp. D22-M7 | reverse complement strand
CCGTCATGCGTAAACTTATCGAAATGGCAAATGCGCTCGTCAAAGCTAATCGCAAGTGGACCCCGAAAACCGCTTGATCAACACGGATACTTCCGGGGCGCCGGACACATTATCCGAAACAGAGCAGCAACGCATTGTGAAGCAGGTGAATGGACGTCTGACACCCGAGGCAATCAATGCGTTGCGGTCCGGCAATGCCGAGGTTCTGGACAGGTTCACCGACGATCCGTTGCGCCAGCTTGACCTGGCCAAGACTTATCTCCAGAGCAGCGAAGTCACCGCCCATGGCACGGCCATGGAGCGCGTTCTCGATGGGTTGGCCGAGGAACAGATCGAGGCACATCGCGCGCGCCATGCCGCGTCGCATGGCGAGAAAGGGATCACCCATGGATAGGGGCAAGATCGCCGGAGGCGTCCTGAGCCTCGTTCTGGTCGGCCTCTCCATGGGCTATGTCGTGGCGACCGGGTTTCTCATGTTTCGCTACGGGCTTTCGCCGACGCGATTTGACGTCACCTTGCTCGCTCGAGAATATCGGGATCTGTCCCAAGCGGCGCCGAAGGATTTCTTCTGGGTGAATCTGATCCTTGGCGGGTTTGGGCTGGCGGCGCTTATGCTGAGCGTCACGCTTCTGGGCGATGCGTTGACCCGCTTCGGGACAACCCATTGGCAGACCCGTGGCGAGATGAAGCGCAACGGCTTCTTCGCCAAGCCTGGCGGCGGCTTTCTCTTGGGCAAGATGGGCCCGCCGAAATCCAAACGCCCTTTCCTCGTCTCCAAGACCTTCCCGCATGCCCTGATCGTAGCGCCTACGGGCCGCGGCAAGGGCGTGGGCTTCGTGATCCCCAACCTTCTGACTTACAAGGGCTCGGCCGTGGTGCTCGACGTGAAGGGTGAGAACTTTCGCGAGACCTCGCGCTTTCGCGCCAGCATGGGCGACAAGGTTTTCCGCTTTGCGCCCACCGACTGGGATCGCCCGACGCATCGTTACAATCCGCTCGCGCGCATCGCGGCCATGACGAACCCTGACCGGCAGCAGATGGAGCTGAAGCTCACCGCCAAGCTCTTCCTGCAGACCGATAACGAAAAGCTGAGCGGGCTCTTGGCCGGGGGGATCGATCTGTTCGTGGCGGCGGGCCTGCTGGCCTTCGAGCGCGGTGTCCCTACCATCGGCGAGATCTACCGCATCACGGCTTCGGGCGGCGACAAGCAGAAGGAATATCTGAAGCGCTCGCAGGAGGTGAAGAATACGTCAGCCAAGCTGATTTTCGAGCGCATGGCTTCGACCAATAACGATACCCTGACCTCCTACCTGTCGCTCCTGATGACCTCGGGTCTCGAAACCTGGGACAACCGGGCGATCGACGCGGCGACAGCGACCTCGGATTTCTCCTTCCGGGAGATCCGTCGTCGACCCCATGCGATCTACCTCGTGGTCGAGTCCGAGATGATCCGCCCGCTTGCTCCGCTGATCCGGCTCTTCTTCTCGGACCTGATCGCCTCCTTGCAGGCGCAGGATCCGGGCGAAGACGAGCCTTGGCCCGTGATGATCATGCTCGACGAGTTCGACCGGCTTGGGAAAATGCCGATCGTGGCGGAGAGCATCAAGACTTTGCGATCCTACGGGGGCAATCTCGCTATTGTCACCCAGACCATCCCTGCGCTGGACGAGATTTATGGCGAGAACACCCGCCGCTCTCTGCAGGGCGGTGCCGGCATCAAGCTCTACCTTACGCCCTCTGAGCAGAAAACAATCGAGGAGCTGAGCCAGGCCGTTGGCAAGACCACCAAGCGCGTAGTGACCCGCTCTCGCGCTGTTGGCCGCAACCCTTTTGAAGGGCGCAGCGTTTCCGAGCGGACCGAGGATACGCCGCTCCTGACCGAGGATGAGGCGCGACGCATGGATCTCGACGAGGTCATCCTCGTGATTGACGCGCAGATGCCGATCCGGGCGTGGCGTATCAAGTATTTCGACGATTTGGCGCTGAAGGTCCTGCACGCGGGCCAGGTCGGCAGTTTCCCCTATCCGGATGAGGAGCGGCTGCAACGGGACCGGCAGATGTCGGAAACGCGGGAGACCGTCGAGAAGCTGAGGCAGGAATTGCAGGATGTGCGGGCTGCTAGGGCAGCACAGGATAAGGTATCCCCAGCAGCATCGCCCCAAACGTCAGCGACAGAGTATGAATTGCAAATGCCGCCGAGTTCATCACGAGGGCGAGCGGCCCGCGCGGGGGCTTTGTCGGCGCCAATACAGCTTGACCTCAATCTCGGAAATCTGGGGATTTCGGAGCAGGATCGGGTCACGCTGGCCACGGCCGTGCAGACGACGCGGTCGATCATCGGCGAGCATGCGTGATTTAACGCAGCTGACCTTTGGGCAAACCGCGGCGAAGCGTACCGGCATCAGGTTTGTCGCCGTATCGAGCGGGTAGCCGGATGGAAAATTTTCGATTGCGACAAGATTTTACTATCCTTTTGTTCTGTACGCCACGAAATCGAGTATTTAGCTGTCAGATAGTCCGTTCAGACCGACGCATCAGAGCGTCAGCGGGCTTTGGAGAAGTGGTGAGAGGCGATCAATGACCAACCTTCTGGAATCTCCAAATGGGAGCGCACGTCTTCTTGAGCTGCCGGTCGCGCACGAACCAGGCAGGGATATGGCCTGTGTCGAGTGGAGCAACCATTTGCCGTTTGACATCGCGCGGATCTCCTATCTGTACAACGTATTGGTGGATACCGAACGCGGCGGCTATGCGAACAAGGTGACGCAGGAGGTCGTGTTAGCCATCTCGGGCAGCTTTCGGCTCAAGATAGATGACGGCGTCAAGCAGACCGAGTTCTGGCTTCGGAACCCTCGCCAAGGGGTTCTGATCGACCGCTTGATCTGGCGTGAGATGGATAGCTTCAGCCATGGGGCCATCTGCTTGATGTTGGCTTCGCATCCATATGAGAAAACGGATTACATCAGAGATTACAAAAGCTTTAAGCAGGAAGTTATAGCAAAATGATAGAGAACGTCTGAACAACGCCTTCGGTTCCGCCGGCGCGCCGATATGAGGATAGTGCTGGGCATTAGGCAGCTTGTTTCCAGCGACTTCGCGCTGCTTCGGCCGTCCGAGCGTCGGATAGGCCAGTTTCAGACGGACTCGTCCTCATGACAGCAACTTCCTTTGCACTGGGAAGCAAGTTACCGAGGGCGAACAGCGTGAAGACCCGCTATCGTGGCTTCGCCAGGAACCGCGCCTAGCTCTTCACGCTGTTCGCCCTCGGTAACCTATTTCTGGTGCAACGACGGCTGATGGCATGAGGAGAAGTCTGGCCGAAAACCGCCATACCGCCCCTCTGGTGGGCCTAGAATCGAGACGTCTATTCATAACACGCTGTCGTACAATCGGCAAAGTGATCAGGCTGCCTTCTCGGCGCAGCCAAACTTGTTGTCAGACGTTCCTTAGTATGTGCGTCAGCATCCGGCGTCACTGCTCTGCCGCGTATAGAAACGCTTCGGTGATTGCCAGCGCCACACCCTGTCGAGATATTGACCGATAACGGCGCGCCCTACACGGCGAAGGACACACGCATCTTCGCACGGCGGCTTGGTCTGCGCCCTTACTTCACCCCAGTGAAGAGCCCGCAAAGCAATGGCCTGTTGGAAGCCCTCGCGAGCACGCTCAAGCGTGACCAGATGCGCGCGGCGCGTGCGCGATCCTAGTTGCGGCGAACCGCGCACGGATTGATCGATGGCTGGTTCGAGAATTACAACGAGAACCATCCGCGCCCAAGGGGTTGAAATGGCGCTCGCACCACTGAGTTCATTGCATCTCAAACAGCAACCGACTGGGTCTCCGGTGAAATAGGGGTAAGATCATAAAGCAAGCAAGCTGGAACGACGATTTTTACAACGCATTATCAGTGGGTTGGTAGCGCCATAACCCCAAATGCGATTAACCTTCACACACCTGCTCGGAAGGATTCATTGACTTGAGGTCCGCGACGGCTTTTGGTACCAATTAGTTCCTATTTTAGGATAGATTTCCAGACTACGGATATATATTCATAACGAAGCGAGCAGACAATTTGATGCGCTGACACACTAGGTGCCATGTCACTCGCTATTGCCCATTCAGTTAAAGGCAGCCTCGTAACATGCATCCTGAAAACAGGCTTCGCATCTTGACCATGGTCGTAGATGAAGGCGATTTCCTAAAAATATGGTTGGATTACTGGAGGCGTTATCTTCCGGATGAGTGTCTGCATGTCATTTGCCATGGTGAAAACCCAGAGTTGGAGAGCCTGGCCCGAGGCGTTCGCTTCGAGAATATAGCTCGGAACGCCCCTTATCCGGAGATGGAGAATGATCGCTGGAAGATGCTGGCGGACAAGGTCAGCGCTCTGACCCGGGATGGGTTCACGGTCGTTTATACAGACGTTGATGAAATCCTCATTGCCGATCCCCGCCATACGGGCAGCGTAGTTGATAAGCTGATGCGGGTCGACGTGCCGGTTGCGCATACACTGGGTCTGGAAGTCATCCACAGGACCGACAAGGCGCCCGAACCGATCAGTCTGGATATGCCCATTCTCCGACAGCGACAGTATTTTCGCACGACGTCTTTCTATTCCAAACCCTGCATCGTTACGGCGCCGGTTAGGTGGGGGCGGGGAGGTCACTTTGCAGATGCCGAAAAACTGTATTTTATTCGCGGTTTGTACACCGTTCATCTGCGGTTTTTCGAGATGAACCAGTTTCGTGAAAGGGCGCGCGCGCGTCGCGCCATGACGGATGCCCCTGAGAATTTGAAAGCGTTACATCACCGGCGCTGGCGCGAAAGTGACGAGGGTATTGAAGATGTGATTGCCGAACTGCATGCGATGAAATGCCCGCGGATCAGAAGCATGTTCACATTGCGGCTGTTGTGGCGCATCTGGCGAACACGCAAGAAGGTGCCGAATGAAGACGGGCTTTATGTCTACGCCTTGTGCACGGGCGACCTTCAGCGGTTCCCGCGCCGGTTCCTCAACCTTATATGATCTGCGTATTGAATGCGGCTGATGGGCTTTGGCACTCAACGGAATACTCAACGATGGACAGGAGTGCGGTTCGAGACAGCGGTCTCTGGCGCCTTAACAGGCTGCTTCCGTAATGCGCGGCGGTTGGTCAAGTCCCCTGTGTCGCGCGTCGCCGGTTTCATGCTTGTCTTACACTGAACCCGGCTCCTGAGGTATGAAGGAGCCACTGCCCGCCACGCCATTTATGGCGAGCAGTGGCGGCGGCCGGATCGCAT
>NZ_JBAPKY010000103.1:0-5443 GCF_037083785.1 Roseovarius sp. D22-M7 | reverse complement strand
TGGCCACGGACGGTATCGTCCTGGCGCTTCAGGCACCGGTCTTCCAGCCAGTCATTCAGGTCATCGACGCCGTCGAACCGGGGCGCAGGTCCGAGAAAGTTCCGTCGCCCGTAGCCGATGACGCCTTCGACATTGCCTTTGTCGTTGCCCTTTCCCGGCCGACCGAACTTGTCCTCGAACAGGTAATGCGACTGAAGCTCGGCAAAGATCCTGGTGCGTTCCCGCTTGCCGTCGCCGCAGATCTTCGCCACCGTGATCGTCGTGTTGTCATAGAGGATCGACAACGGCACCCCGCCGAAGAACGCAAAAGCTGAGACATGACCATCGCAGAACGCTTCGGCCGTCTCGGCGGGGTAGGCCTTGATGAAAAACGCGTCCGAGTGCGGCAACGCCATCGCGAAATAGTGCCGCTTGCATTCTACGCCGCCGATCACGCCAAGTGCCTCGCCGAAATCCACCTGGGCGTGACCGGGCGCGTGCGACAGCGGGACGAACACTTCCTTTGATCGGCGTTGCTTCTCGCGGACATAATCCGTGACGATCGTGATCCCCCCGGTGAAGCCATGCTCGTCCCGCAGCCGGGCATGGATGCGCTTGGCCGTATGCCGCTGCTTCTTGATGACCCGTTTGTCGTCTTCCAGGATCTGATCGATAATCGGAATGAACGGATCAAGCTTCGGGCGGACAGGCAAAGCAGTTCGCCGATACCCTGGGGGAACGGAATGCAGCAGGATCTTTGCCACCGTTTTGCGGTCGATCCCAAAAAGACGGCCAGCTGCACTTTTGCTCATACCATCAACATGGCACGCCCGACGGAAACGGTTGTATAAGTCCACAGAATACATCTCCCCACCCTCGGCTCGTTCGCCTCGGGTGTCAGACCGCGGAATTTTGCCCCGCGACGCTCAGATCATCCAACCGAGTCCGCTGTCCATTCTGTCTCCGGGATTGACATAGGCGGAACGCTCATCGCATACCCCTTTGAGGGACCGGACAAACATGACTTTTTTCTCTTTCCGATATATATAAAAAAATGTTGATTGAATAGTTGAAGTATAACAGCGCCTTTTGTTTGCTTGAGTGTCATTCTTGTCAGAAAGGCGCGTCAATAAAAGATTCCAGCGATCTACGGCGAAATTTCGCGTCACTCGCATCGTGGATCAATGCGAAGCCGCCTCTTGCTGTGACTATCCCATGATCTGGATCCCGATCCCGATTACGTGCGGGGTGTTGGTATTGTCGGCAAGGCGGAGCGTGGTGTCGCTGTTGCTGCTTGCCACGCTGTCAGTGCCCGGGTGGAAGGCGAAGCCGCCTGCACTGACAGTGCTGCCGCCCTGAAGCGCGGATTTGAACTTGGCGATCTCCGATGACGGACCGTTCAGCGTGACCGAGCGCTTGTAGGCAACCACAAGGGCATTCGTCGTGAGGTTCAACAGACCTTTCTCTCCGAACAGGTCCTTTTTCGCGAGAGGCGAACTGGGCATGATCTGGTCGTCATAGATCGCAAGCATGCTGCTGTCGTACCAGCCACCGGGGTGAATGAAGAACTTGCTCAGCGACTGGGCCTCGTACCGGATCGACATCCGGGCCGCAGAAACGGACGGTGTCTGCGGCCCGGGGCCTCCGGGGGATGGGGCAAGCCGTCTTGCGATGGCGGGCCCAGGAGTTGGCGGGTCGATGCAAAGAAACGGCATTTCGACGCCACCTGAGCCCGGTGGCCGGGGATGTCCGGTCATGCGCGTCGGCGCGGCGGCGGCTGTGACGGGTGTTACCCTTGCCTGCGCCAAGGCCGCCTGGGGAAGCACGGCCGCGGCCATCGGCCCGGCTGCGGACCTGATCGTGAAATCGAGCTGCGGGGCCTTGCCGCCGGTTTCCGCCTGTAAGGCAGCGACGTACCAGGCCGAAAGGCTGGGTGCGATCGTGTATCCCGCATACGGTCCGGTCGCCTGATCCGGCATGCGATATTGCGTCGAGCGGGCAATGGCTGCCTTGACCGGCGGCGAGGGCTTCAGCGCGCCGAGAAAGGCGCGATACATGTCCGAAAAGCCGTTGCCGGGCGTGTACGAGGCCGGCGCCCATGTCGGCATCGGATCGGCCCAATCGAAGATGCTTGCCGCGACCGGTTGCCCCAGATTCGGCGGTGTCGGCGGCAGGCCTGTCGTGTCCAGCATCTCCCAATCCGCGGCAACCAGCCCCGAGGCGAGTTTGAACAGGTTCTGGTCGATGCCGGCATACTGGCTGAGCTCGGCGGTGAACTGCTGCCAAAGGGACGGGGAGGGATCAGGCACGATGACTCCCGAAAAAACGACCTCCGCGACAGGCCGGAGAGGGATCCGCGTTTACGTCGCCCAAGAGATGCCGGAGATGGGTCCGAAGCGTGAAGGACTGCGCGGAGCTGGCCCCGCGCAGTCCCGTTGGGTCAGCCCAGCTTGGTGGGAATGACGGCGATCACCTTGGGAGAGTTGGTGTTGTCGGTCATCGTGATCGACGTGCCATCGGAAGAGACCTTGACGTCCGTGTCATAGTGGCTCTGGCCTTGTGCTGCGTTGGCGGAGGCACTCCAGCAGAAGGCGCCGACGGAAATGCTGGCCGAACTGCTCTGTTGGAACTGGTTGGACAGGCTCGCGATCTGGGTCTTGTCACCAGAGATCGTCACGCTGGGCTTCAGAACCACGATGACCTGCTTGGACCAGATGTTCAGAAGGCCGCCCGCCCCGAACAGCGGCTTGTTCGCAAATGCCGAATTCGGCGAGATATGGTCGTGGAACGCGCTGACCATCGCGCTGTCATACCAACGGGACGGCGAAAAGGTGAACATGCTCGCCGCTTGGGCGGTGTACTTGATCTTCATCCCCTGCACAAGGCTGTCATGGCTTTGCGCGCCTTTGGACTGCTGGTAGGAGGCCGAGGCGGATCCGCTCCAGAGGAAGGCGCTGTAGCTCACGCTCGCTCCGCCACCGGCGTAACTGCTGTCCTCGGTGCCCGACATGTTGTCGTCATCGGCCGACAGCTCGATGTCGATTGCCGGGGCAGAGCCGTTTGCGAGGGTCTGCAATGCGCTGACATACCAGTCGTTGAGCCCGGGTGTGACGCTGTAGCCCGGATAAGTCACGCCGTTGTAAACGAGTGCATTACCGGAGGGCGCGCTCAGGTTGGCACGGTCCTGTGCAGTAACGATCGTCTGGTAGTCCGGCCCGCCGACCGCCGCGAGAGCCTGACGATACTTGGCGGTCTGCGCCTTGACCTGGTTTTCGTCGTTGAGGATCGTCGAGGCCCAGGTCGAGTTGTACCAGCTCTGGTATTGGGTCTGCGCCGATGGCGGGATGCCGGCCTGTGCCGTATTGAACGCCGACCAGTCCGTGAACACCTGCATGCGGTCGGCCGATAGCTTGCTCCGCGCCGTCGTGACATTCGTCGCGTATCCATCAGCGATTTGCTGCAACGCGGCATTGCCCCCTGACAACTCGATCGAGTTCAGAAATGCGGAATACTGGTCGTGGAAATCCAGCGAAGAGGGCATGTAGTTCGGCGCCCATGTCGGCATGACATCGGCCCACTGTTCCAGTGCCGGCACGATTATGCTGCCCTTGGCGGCGGGGTTGGCAGAGTTCGACGGGAGGCCGGTGATGTCCATCACCTCCCAGTCAGCCTGTGTCAATCCGGAGGTCGGCATGACGGTCTTGGGATCGAGCCCTTTGCCGACACTCGTGGCGGCCAGACCGCGCACGAACTTTTGCCACATCACGTCTTCGAGATTACGGGCCGATGTTGTCGTTTCGACTGCGATAGCCATTTCAGTATTCCTTTGGAAGTTAAGTTAGATCTGTTGATTTTTTCGAACCACGGGATATGCCGGGGATAATTCGCGCGTGGCACGATCTCTCTTCGAGCCTTGCAGAAAGCTTCATTCGACTGCACCCGGCAATACTGAGTCCCCTGCCTCACATCGTGGAACCGATGCTAGCCAAGCGGGATCCACAGCCGTAAGCTTGACGGGACGCACGTTTTTTACTTCTATTGATGCCGGAAGTTGAAAGACCCCCGGATATTTTGAGCGTGACAAGAAAACACGCTCATCGTGAACGTTGTTCCAAGGTCGCCCGAGAGTTGAGTCGAGTCAAGGTAATTTCACATTGGCGTGTGTTGACCCTGGTCTGCGCCAGAACGCTTCCGCGGAGGATCGAGCCATCACTTAACTTATGACGTTCATGATTTGAACGCCCCGCCAAGGCATCAATGTGCGAAGGTGGGTCCACGGGGATCGACAATGGCGTAGGGTCTGGACTCATAACCAATAGATGACAGTCGCGGCGAGTGCGATCGCCGAGAGGAAGACCTTGGGGCACCTGTCATACCGAGTTGCGACACGCCGCCAGTCCTTGAGCCTGCCGAACATGATCTCGATCCGGTTGCGACGTTTGTACCGGCGCTTGTCGTATTTCACGGTGGTCTTCCGCTGCTTCCGACCCGGGATGCAGGCGCGTATCCCTTTGTCTTCCAACGCATCTCTGAACCAATCGGCGTCATANGTCGTGTTTCACGGTGGTCTTGCGCTGCTTGCGACCCGGGATGCAGGCGCGTATCCCTTTGTCTTCCAACCCTTCTCTGAACCAATCGGCGTCATGGCCGCGGTCCCCAAGCAGCCAGTCGACCCTTGGCAGACTGCCCAGCATGGCCCGCGCTCCGATGTAATCGCTCACCTGACCGGCAGTGATGAACAAGCTGAGAGGTCGGCCCTGGCTGTCGCAGACCGCATGCAGCTTGGTGTTCATGCCGCCTTTGGTGCGCCCGATCAGGCGCCCACGCCCCCCTTTTTCACGCCCATGCTGGTCGCGGTGCGGTGGGCCTTGAGATAGGTCGCGTCGATCATGACGGTCTTCTCTTCGCGGTGTTCGGCGGCCAAGCCGAAGAGAACTTCTATGCACAGCGCGACGTGCTCGATATGGTCGCGTGAAATGAAGCTATAGGTCTCCGGTAAAACCGGGGCGATTCAAGGCAAGCTCCAGCGCGCGGTCGCAGAAGCACGCAATCTGTTCGAGCGTCGCCTGAAACTGTATGAGCGGGGAATTCTGGACGGCCCTGATGGTGAAGCGAAAATCCTCGAGGCTAAGAACGGCCTTCGCGCCGCGGAGGTGGAACTCGCGGCCCTCGACGAGCGTGACGAGGACATCACCTTCAACCCGGCCACGCCGGCACGGTATGCGTCCGCCTTGCGAGACCTAGTTACTTCGCTCACTTCACCGGATGGTAAACCGGACAGCACGGCACGGGATACGGTGAGGGATCTGGTCGCAGAAATTGTCGTCTCTCCGTCAGAGGACGATGGTATCCCCGTCGAGGTCAAGGGGCACCTAACAGGCTGCTGAAGAAGTCTGGCGAGAAGAATATTTTCCCGATCATACGGGTTTCAGCCAGACGGTTTGCGGGCGACGGGCCACGCCTT
>NZ_JBAPKY010000102.1:0-5676 GCF_037083785.1 Roseovarius sp. D22-M7 | reverse complement strand
TGCATGAACGCACGGATGCTAACGTGGCAGGTGGGTCAGTTTTAGATGATCATAACCCACCCAGGTGGGTCACTTTTGCATGCCGATTCACACCTCTGGGGCTAACCTCGACGCGGGCGATGACGCGGCGGGGTTTCGACCAGGATCGGGCCGCGTAGGAGAAGGACTTGAACCGGCGCAGTTTTTGACCGGGCGTGCGGGCGTAGCGCGCTGCCGTCGACGCCTCCAGGGCAGAGACGTTCTCCGCCAGACGGCCGTTCTTCGACAGGCCAAGGACATAGCGCAGCCCGAGCCTGTCACACAGGTCCAGAACCTCCGGGGTGCAGTAATGGCTGTCGGCACGCAGCAGGATTCCTGTATTGGGCCAATGCGCGCGGATCTGGCGGATCAACCGGCGGATATGGGCGGCGCTCTCGGCCCCCTTGGGGCGGCGGGCCGAGCGCAGCAGCGTTCCGACGAGCCGGCCTTCGCCGTCGAAGACGACGATCGGCTGAAAGCCATATTCATCGTAGTAGGAGTTGAACAGGCGCAGCTGCTGGTGGCCATGAACCGCGTCGAAGGTATCGTCGATATCGAGCACGATCCGGCCCGGGGGGCGCGCAAAGGACTGGCAGTAGAACCGGACCATCTCGCGGCCCATGCGGATCAGCGCGCGGGTATCGGCCACGTTTTCCATGCGCGAGATCGTCGGCTGCGAGCACAGGGCCGGCCCTGTTTCGGGGCAACGCTCCAGCGCGATCCTGAAGCCGGGGTCGTGCCGCAGGTCGGTCGCGTCATTGCCGTCTTCATACCCCGCCCCGATCATCATGATCCGGAAACCGATGATGTCGCACAGGCTGTGCTGAACTTTCGCCGGATCGCGAGGATCGCACAGGCAATCGGCGAGCCGCTGCGCCAGACCCGCCTTGCGCTCGATCTCGCGCAGCAGGGTCAGCCCGGCGTCGGAACTCATGTCGGCACCGTCAAATCCGAGCAGGATCGGTTTGCCATTCAGGGGTGACAGGCGGGGTGTGGAGCGCGTAGATTGGGCCATGGCGGAGGTCGTAATCCTGAAAATTTAGTGTTTGGTGTCGACAACCAAAATATACCAACTTTCAGATGGTTACGCTACTTCCGCCGCCCTCTCGTGAATTATCCGGGTTAGGGCCGTTCGCGGCATCGTTCGGCAAGCGGCGTAACGGCCTCTGGGAGGGTGGTCTGCAAGGCCTCGCTGAGGCGGGCGTCGGCGCCTTGGAAGCCCATGATCGACTGCTTGGTGTCCCCGACGATCAGGGCTCGTTTCGCCCCGCGCGCCAGCCGCCAGAGCAGGGCGAACTGCACCGGGTTGGTGTCCTGGAACTCGTCGATGACGACGCAGTCGATCTCGCCCAAGACGGCTTGCAGGATCTCGTGACGGGCGCGCAGCAGGGCCTCGGCCTCTGCGATCATGTCCGCATAGTCAATCAGCCCGGCGCGGCGCTTGGCCTCGTCGTAGGCGGCCAGTACCTCCTGCGCGCCGGTGACAAGCGCGTTCAGATGCGCGCGGGCGTCGGCCAGCGGCCCTGGGTGGCGGGGCAGGGCATTTGCGGCTTCCATCACGGCTTGGGCAAGGGCGTCATAGCCTTCCGGCGTCGCGGAGCCTCGCTTGGTCTGGCGCAGGTTGCGCAATTTCTGCCAGAGCGCCCAGTCTCGCTCCAACACCCCAGGAGAAATCACGTCCCCAACGGCCTCCGCCAACGCGGCCATGCGCGCGATCGCGCGGCGCTGGCTCGCGCTGCATGAGGAAATCGAGGCGCATGACCGAGAGCTTGACCGGTTGGTGCGAGAGAGAGCCCCCGAGCTGATGCAGGCTCACGGCATCTCTATGATGACAGTGGCCGAGATGCTGATCCTCGTGGGGGACAATCCCGACCGCATCCAGTCCGAAGCCGCCCTGGCCAAGCTCTGTGGCGTTTGTCCGATCCCGCCGTCCAGCGGCAAGACGAACCGGATGCGCTTGAGTCGCGGCGGGAACCGGCAAGCCAACGCCGCCCTCTACCGTGTCGCAATCGTACGTATGCGCGACGATCACACAACCCAAGCCTACGCCGCGCGGCGAAAAGCAGAATGAAAAACGCGACGCGAAATCGTACGCTGCATCAAGCGGTACATCGTGCGCGAAATATACCGCGCCCTGTGCGCATCATCGGCCCGGGCACCCGCCGATTGACAAACATAGGAGCATCAATGCGGCAGTCGAGACGTTCTTCAAAACCATCAAGGCTGAGTTGATCTGGCGGCGGTCATGGGAAACGCGAAGACGGGCACAGATGGCAATCTTCGAATACATCAACGTCTTTTACAATCCACGAAGACGCCACTCAGCACTGGGCTGGAAAAGCTCCGTCGCCTTCGAACGGAAAGTGGCTTAAACGAGCACAGGGGGGCGGCACTAAAATGTGACAGATCCACTGTGGGTGCGGTGGCATCTTGGCATTGGGCTTCCTTCCTCGAAAGCCCGCGCCCGGTCAATTCTGCTTTTCAGATCTGTCCATTCCGAGGGGCGCACTCCAATTCACAACCCATTTTGCTCCGGGATCGACACAGAAGCCGTGATCGGCCCATCCCGGGCATACGCATCAACCGTCGGGCATCGGCGTCCAGCCATGCATGTTGTTCGATCAGTTTGGGCAGGCCATCAATCCGGGCGTTCAATCCGTTCAGTTGGTGGCACATGACCCCCAGAATGCCGTCTGCAATCTCAGGGATCTCCAAGCGCTCTTCGGGTGTCGTGCTCACGGGCAAAGTTCGACGTGGAAGACCTTTCCCTCTCATTTTACACACCCCCGCCATAAATATTTCAGGGCTAAAACATCTCTCACAATGACTTTCGGGCGGTCGAATTCAAACAGCCATAAGCAAAATCCAACATGCACTTGACCTCGCCCGCCTCGGTACCCGACCTCGCCCGCCTCACCGCCGCCCATGAATTCGTCGCCGAAATGGTGGCAAGCCGGCCAGATGGAGCGGTATACTTGCCGGTATTCGAGCGCCTGGAGCGCGAGCTCGAAGCCGTCGCCGCTCAAGAAGCCGCTATTGATCGAGCTCGTCGCGTGGCTCGGGAGAGGGCGGCAAAAGCGCGGTCTTGATCTCGATTCGCCGGTGATATTCCAATCGCACCTGCAGCGGCATCTCGTCTCCATACCATTCTCGCCCGCGAGCGCGCTTCACACTGTGACCCATGAGCTCTGCACGATCGTCGCTTTCGACGAGCGCGTCTTTCAATCTTGTCTCAAATGAGTGCCGCAAGCCACCGATGGTCACGCCGTCCGGTAGGTATCTGCGCAGCGATTTGTTCGCTGCAACGGAGTATATTCCTTTGCCGCGATAGCGCGGGAAGCCCTCGGGGTGCCGGCGCATCGCTTCCAATGCGACGCCGACAAGCGGTATCTGTCTTTTCGTCCCACGGTTTTTCAGCTCGCGTGCGTATTCCTGGCCGTCCGGTGCGCGCTCGAAGCGAATCCAGATATGCGGAATCGGATGATCCAGGCATATTGACCCGGGTGGCAGATCGGTGATTTCGGATTGCCGCGCGCCGGTTTCCACTGCAATGCGAGTTATGTCTGCTGCTTCATCGTTCATGTGATCCATAGCGCCGGGCGCGAGAATACGCTCGATGACTTCGAGCGGCACCTCTTTCTTTCGCGTGTCTTCATCGAGCCGCGCCATACCATCCCCCAGCCCGCGGAACGGGCAGGGCGGCATCTCGACGAGATCGACGCCGAGATGCTGGTGGTATTTTTTCCAGAGCAAGTTCAGGTTTTGCAGGTCTTTCTGCGCGCTCGCACCTTTCATGCTGCCTTCGATGATGCGGTCTTGAAAAGCGTCGCGAAGGCTGATCGCGTCAAGTCGTGTTATGTCTTCGAGTTCTGGGTCGCGCCCCAGCAGCTCGGACACCTTGTTCGCTGGTCGTGTCCATCGCTTGCACCATCGGTTGCGCTGAATTGAGTTTTTGTCGCGGATCTCCGCCGGGAACATCTCCGGCATTTTTCCCGCAATCTCGCCCAGCGTTTCTCGCGGCCGCTCGACGCCGCCGAGGAGAGCAGCGGCCGCACCGCTGTCCGGAGTATCACCGGCGGCCCGAAGGTCATCCAGTCGCCGCAGGATCTCGCTCATATCGCCTTCTGCCAGCTCGCCGGCGGTGCGGTATCCGAATCCACGGGCCGATGTCAGCCGCGCGATCGCTTCGTAATGCGATCCGGATCCTGGTGTGTCACGACCCGCCAGACGAGCATCAAGCTCGGCAATGACGTGGGCTTCGACTGTCGGAAGACGCTGTAGCGCCACGGATTTGTCGCCCGTCTTCAACGACCGATGCAGCTCACTCCGCGGCTCGATAGACGCATAGCGCCTGGGCACTCGCATCCGCAGGTGATATGTGTCGCCACGCTTCTTGATGCCCACCAAACCGATTCCCCTTTGCTCCACAAGAGACGTAGCGGATGAGCGGCAAGGGATCAATTCATTGTTCATCACAACCGGCCTTTCTTGATCGCCAGCCGCTGGTGTGCGGAGAGTTGTGTGATGTCTATGCTGTCGATATCCAACCCCTCCTCCGGCTCGCACAGGTATGGCCGCAAACCCTTTTCGGAGAAGGCATTGGCAAAACTCTCTCCATAGATATGAGAGTCCGAATAGCCATCGAACTGGCTGTCCGAAAAATGGATAGTAATCCTGTCTGCGGCGTGATCGAAAACAGGCCCATGACGCAGCGAGAGGTAGGGACCAGCGGGGGGCAGGTCACCGGAAGACGCTGACAAACGACAGGGCCGGGGATCTACGGATGCCCCGGCTCACACCAGCGTCAAGAGATCATGGGTGCAATGCGATCCCTACCTTCAAGGCCCTCGCGTTGGCGCGCGAGGGCCGCCCTTTAATGCTACGCGTTTTGATCCACACTTTGCTCCACACTGGACCAAGCCCACATATCAAAAAAGTTATAAAAACAGGTAGTTATGAAATATAAAGCCCCGGTACGATTCCGCCCCCGGGCACCATAGAACACTATTAAGACAATGTTTAAAAAATAATTTCCATACCGAACTGATAATTATCCACGCAAATATCCCCATGGTAAGCCTTGATTGATAGATGTGCTAGCCGACTTTGGTAGTTTACCTCAGGGTAGTAGAACCAGAATGGTTGATACCAGCGGCCACTTTCCGTGAACCGCGCGGGATTCCCTTAGAGCCTGATCGGAAATGAGTTGAGTGAATTCAGCAGGTTGTGGTTCTGTTCAGGTGTCGAAGCTGAACGGAGATCACGATGGCCTGGACCGAACTCACCCGCGAACAGCATATGCGCACGGCGACGCGATATCCAAGCGATTTGCCGGATGCGGAGTGGGCCGTCATTGGCCCGCGTCTGCCCGGCCCGAACAGGCTGGGGCGTCCGCGCACCGTTGACCTGCGCCGCGTCTGGGACGCAATCCGGTATCTTGCTGCCGCCGGGTGCGCCTGGTCGCTCCTGCTGAAGGATTTCCCGCCGGTCTCGACTGTTCGGTATTATTTCTACAGCTGGCGCAACGATGGGCTTTTGACCGTGATCAACCGCGAATTGGTGACGGTTGCCCGCCAGGTGGAGGGCCGGGCCGCCCGGCCAACCGCCGGTGTGATCGATAGCCAAAGTGTGAAAACCTCTGAAAACACGTCACTTTTC
>NZ_JBAPKY010000101.1:0-5730 GCF_037083785.1 Roseovarius sp. D22-M7 | reverse complement strand
TGCACCGGATCGACAAGCTGCATATGGAATTCCCATTCGCGGGCAGCCGCATGCTGCGGGGTCTGCTGGTGCAGGAAGGCTTCAAGGTCGGGCGGTTGCACGTTGCCACGCTGATTGTGAATCCCGGAGACAAAATGGACAGCTTTCTCGGGCGGCTGCGCTATGGCCGCGATGCGGGGGCGGTGAAGGGCTACCGCCACGGCAGCCGGGATCGCCGGATCACCGGGACATTCGGCACCGAGACGATCAGCGTGCCGCGGGCCCGAATCAAGCACGAGGGTGGCAAGGTGGCCGAATGGCGCTCGAAGGCACTGCCGCGCTATCAGCGCCTGACGAAACGAGCGGAGGCGCTGATCGCATCCGTTTATCTCTCGGGCACGAACACCCGCCGTGTGAAGCGCGCGCTCCATGCCCTGTTCAAGGGGGCGGTGAGCAAAGATGTGGTCAGTCGGGCCTGGCGCAAGGTGAAGGTGGACTGGGACGCCTGGTGCGCCCGCAGCCTTGCCGATGAAGACATCGTCCGCGTGATCCTCGATGGCACCGTGATCAAGACGCGGAGCGACAAAAGGGCGACGAACATCTCGGTGCTGGCCGCCATTGGCGTGCGCCGTGACGGCCAGAAGGTCCTGCTTTCCATCATGAACATGGGCGGCGAGAGCACCGCAGCTTGGCGGGCATTCCTCGATGACCTCGATGTGCGCGGCCTCAAACGCCCCGAATTCGTGATCGTCGACGGGGCACCCGGGTTGGAGGCGGCTCTGGTGGCGCTGTGGGGCGACGACCTGGCTGTTCAGCGCTGCACCGTTCACAAGCATCGCAACCTGTTGGCCCAAGCGCCCAAGCACATGCATGAAGAACTCGGCAACGATTATCGTGACATGATCTATGCCGAAACGGCGGCCGAGGTGGAAAAGCGCCGCAAGGCTTTTCTGCGCAAGTGGCGGCTCAAGTGCCGCTCTGTCGCCGACAGCCTGAAAGAGGCCGGGGATCGCCTCTTCACCTTCACCCGCCTCGACCCGGCACAATGGAAGGCGGCGCGGACCAGCAACGCGATCGAACGCCTGAACGAGGAATTCCGTCGCCGGATCAAGACCCAAGCTGTGCTGCCCTGCGCCGAAACCGTGCCGATGCTTCTCTGGGCGCTCCTGGCCTCTGGCCAGATCACCATGCGCAAGGTCGACGGATGGCAAACCCTCGACAAACCGATTGAGCCAATGACCCTTGACCTCGCCGCTTGATCAAGCGCACATCAACCCGCTTGGAGAACGCCACCGGAGAATTTCCACCACTTTCCAGACACCAACCTCTTTGCTGGTCAGACCGTCAGTGCACTTCAACACGATCCGGCACCTGTCGGACAGCGACCGCGCCGCCTTATGCCTGCGCAACTGTGCTTCCAGAAAACCGCGCTCCTCATCGTTGAGTGCAATCGCAACCGATGCCCGCCCCCGCATGCCGTACCCCCAAAAAAGTTGCGTCATGTCAATGATCGCAAATTTGACTCCGGGTGACTAGATTTCGCCAGCGGTGATGCTTCAGCAAATGTACATCGATTATTCCATATAGTATCAAAAAAGAAAAACGAAAAAAAAGAAATTTCTTTTCCTAGACTTTCGGTTCTGTGCCGATCTGAGCTGATTTCCGCCATGGGATCTATCCTGAGTTGGCATCAACTTGATTTTGCAACTAGGGTCTTTTGGTAACCCTGACTTAACCCAAACTGCACAGGCCAAGAGATTAACCAAGTCTTATCATGCCTGGTCAGTTTAACCTTTAATCAACACTTCGTGGCCCTATAATGTCAACTGCTCACTCGCAAACACGCCATTGCTAGAAAGCTTTCGGCCTGGAAAACGCGCATAAAAGGCAGCTTGATGCGACGGAGTGAAACTGCCTGCAGGCTGCCGCTTCCGGAATTTAGTCATCAGTACGAAAGGTGCCATCATGAGTGCACTCAATCCCACCCGTGCACGTCTCCTCGAAATGTATGGCCTCGATGTCATGATGGTTGAAGGTGAAGCTTGCCGACTCAAGGATACCAGCGGACGTGACTATCTGGATTTTCTCTCTCAGTACGGCGCGTTGCCCTTCGGTCATAACCCCTCCGATATCTGGAAAGCGCTGATATCGGCCCAGACGTCCATGGCGCCGTCGATGGTACAGCCGCTTAGATCGAATGAAGCCGAGCGTCTTGCCGAACGCCTTGCGGCCATCACACCGTTCGATCTCGGTATCGTTACGTTGGCGAATAGTGGTGCTGAAGCGGTGGAAGCCTCCATCAAGCTTGCCCGTGCACGCACAGGGCGGAATATCATACTGTCAGCTTCGAACGGATTTCATGGCAAGACGCTAGGAGCGCTGTCGGCGACGGGCAAGTCACTCTACCAAAAGGACTTTGGAGCTCCCGCTAACGCGTTCGACTATGTGCCCTTCGGCGATATTGTCGCGCTGAAAGGCCGGTTTGAGGCTCAGGCTGATAAAATTGCCGCGTTTATCGTTGAGCCGATTCAGGGCGAAGGGGGCGTCATCTGTCCGCCTGATGACTACCTCGCCAGTGTGATCGCGCTTTGTCGCGAACATGGCGTCCTGTGTGTCGTGGATGAAATCCAGACCGGATTGGGTCGTACGGGACGCCTCTTTGCCTGCGAGGATTGCACCGCGGCGCCGGACATGCTGCTTCTGGGAAAGGCGCTTGGCGGAGGGCTTATGCCTATAGCAGCCTGCATCGCGAGACCCTCAGTTTGGGACGATCGCTTTGGCACGCTGCACAGCTCTACCTTCGCAAATAACACGCTGGCCTGCGCAGCCGCAAATGCGGCCCTCGACAGGCTCACGGCGAATGGCGCTTCCCTGATCAGTCACGTCGCTGACAATGGGCGATATCTGCAAAGCAGGTTGCAGGATCTTCATAAGCGGTATCCGAATGTCATTCGTGGTGTGCGCGGCCGCGGTTTCATGGCCGGGCTGGAATTCCGAGAGCCAATCGAGAAGAACGGCTCGGGCACGATGGCCTTCTGCAGTCTCAATGGCGGTTTCATCGCGATCCTCAGCTCATACCTTCTCAATGTCGAAGGCATCCTGACAGCGCCGGTGTTCAACGACGCGCATGTGATGCGCCTGCAGCCGCCTCTGATTGCCGGACGGGCCGAAATCGACCAGTGCATCAATGCTTTGGACACGGTTTGCCATTTGCTGGAACACAAGGAGCATAGCGCCATCTTGCGGCATCTGGTGGCACCCGAGCGCCGGAAACGCATATACGATACGAACTATGTACAACCACAGAAAGGCCCAATGCGTGATATCTCGCAGGTAGAGGGTGCACGGTTCTGTTTTCTGATCCACTACACCGAGGAAGAGGATCTGTTGAAATCCGATCCTTCGTTCGCATCTTTCAGCCTCGAAGAACGTTCGGCTTGGCTGCAATTCGCCAAGCAAATCGGTCCAGGCTTTGCTTGGCCTGTACCACAGAGCCGGTCGCGCACGGGCGCGACAGTCGAAGGGATGATCATGTCCGTGCCTCTGCTGCCTTCCAGTATGCTGGGCAAGGGGCGATCGTCCGCCCGCACAATGATCAAGGACGCTGCTGATATGGCGGTGGAATATGGGGCCAATCGCCTTGGTCTCGGTGCTTTTACTTCGATTGTGACCAATGGCGGGTCTGCGATCGCGGGGCGCGGCACTCCGGTAACCAGCGGTAATACCCTAACGACCGTCGTCGCCGTCACTGCGATCGAACGCGTTGCCAAGCGCGTCGGAATGGACCTGTCGGATGCACATGTCGTCGTTGTCGGAGCGACGGGTGCAATTGGCCGTCTTGCCTCCCTTATGCTTGCGCGTCGTGTTGGACGACTGTCGCTGGTCGGCAATGCCCGAAATCAGCACGCCCCTAAGCTGGTCGGTAAGGTGGCTGATGAAGTGACCCACGTCCTGCTAGCGGAGGAGCAGCCGTTTGGCGCAGGTGGGCTGTGGAATGACGTCCGCAGCATGCTTCCTGCGGAGCGTGCACAGGAGGGCAAGGGTCTGGCCGAAAGCCTCAACGATGTCTGCTTCGCACAAGGCAAGGTGTCTCCTCTCGTGGCTACGACTGATCTCGACGCGAGTCTGGCAACTGCCGATGTGGTGCTGGTCGCCACGAGTGCAGATATCGCCCTGGTGGACCCGATGACCCTGAAGCCGGGAACAATCGTTTGTGACGTTGCACGTCCCCCCAACGTAGCCATGACCGATCTCGGGGATCATGATGTCCTCGTCTTCGACGGCGGGCTCGTGCAACCACCTTTTCCTCTCGATCTTGGGCCATTCCAAACGCTGCCCAAAAATCTGGCCTGGGGCTGCCTCGGTGAGACGATGTTGCTTGCCCTGGAGGGCGAGACCAGCGACTACAGTCTTGGGCGTGACCTTTCTTTGCCAGAGGCGGATCGGATCGCCGAAATGGCACGCAAACACGGGTTCGCGCCAGCAGAGCCTCAATGGGGTGGGCGACTTCTGAACGACGCGGATTTTGCGCGAGTATCAGCGGTGTATGAACATCGATTTCTACTGTCAGGCTCCAAGAATGTGATGAATGAATAGGTCTGAGAAATTGCAGCCTGTATGAGATCACGTCGCGAATGCGGTGGAAATTTCCAAGCGGTGCGCGTTGAGCATCTGAAGGTTCGGCCTCCTCGGGGACGTTGTTGCAGACACCATACCTCAAGCAGGCTTCCGCAATGACGCTGGACTGGATACCTAGGGATAAATCTTCGATTCCAAGTGTTATCCTCCGAACAAAATTATATACCAATTTCATGTGGACACGTCTCAAACAGCTTGGAAGCAAAGCGTCGCTACGGTCGAGCCAGAAGAAACCAGCTTGGCCACCACAACCGGCCGAACCCTTTGTCGCCATTGGCGACATCCATGGCCGCGCTGATCTGCTCCATGATCTTAGACAGCAACTCAAGCTGCAGTGTCCTGATTGGCCAATTGTCTTCTTGGGTGATTACACAGATCGTGGCGACCAGAGCCGTGAAGTTCTGGAAATGCTGATGACCGTTTCCGAGGAGGATACGCCGCCGGTCAGGTGTTTGATGGGCAACCACGAGCGCATGCTGCTAGACGCAATTGACGACCCCGAGCGCGCAGCCTCTCGCTGGCTGAGGAATGGCGGGTTGCAGGTCCTGGCCAGCTTTGGCGTCGCCCCTCCGCGTGGCAACAGCAATGATCCAATTGCCATACGGAGCATGTGCGACGCATTGGTGGCTGCCATGGGCGACGAGATGATCGCATGGCTACGTACGCGCCCATTGACCTGGCAAAACGGGAATGTCTGGGCAGTGCATGCCGGGGCGAACCCTCACCGGCCTCTCTCTGAACAGAGCGAAAATGCCTTGCTTTGGGGTCATCCAGAGTTTCTGAGCACCCCGCGCCAGGATGAACAATGGGTCGTACATGGCCACACCATCGTCGACATCCCTCATGCCGCGGATGGTCGTATCGCGATTGATACAGGTGGCTATGCCACCGGCCGCCTGAGTGCAGCCCTGATTACAAAAGAGGGTGTCGGGTTCCTCCAAACCGGAAAAGACAGGTAGACACCGTCTCGGCGGAAACCTCGTTTACGCTTGCGAGTTTATCCGTTAGTTGCGATGCAACGTAAGCGCGATCTGGGGCCCACCTTCTTCTGACTTATGATTTCTGGGAATCCGTCCCTGTCTTGGAATAGGGAAGGAGTTTCTCCGTGGAGGA
>NZ_JBAPKY010000100.1:0-6116 GCF_037083785.1 Roseovarius sp. D22-M7 | reverse complement strand
GCGGCGCTCGGGCGGGCCTTCAAGGGCGCCGAAGATGCGCTGGTGGCGTTTGTCACGAAGGGCCGGATGGATTTTCGCGCGCTGGCCGACAGCATCATGGCCGATATTACCCGCATCGCTGTGCGCTCGGCCATCACCGGCCCCCTGGCCAACTGGGTCTCCGGGCTGGGCGGGGGTGGCAACCTGCTGGCGGGCATCTTCCACAGCGGTGGTCTGGTTGGTGCGCCCGCCCTCTCGCGGCCCGTCCCGGCGCTGGCCTTTGCCGGCGCGCCCCGGATGCACGGCGGCGGCCTAGCCGGGCTGCGCCATGACGAGGTGCCGGCCATCCTGCAGCGGGGCGAGATGGTGCTGTCGCGGCGCCAGCTGGCAACGGCGTCACGCAGCCGGGACAGCGAGCACCCGCGCCCCGTCCAGGTGGTGATGAATGTCACGACGCCGGACGCCAGTTCCTTCCGCCGCTCGCAGGGGCAGATCTCGGCGGACCTGTCCCGCGCGCTTCAGCGCGCACAACGCAACATGTGAGGATGCATGACCGGATTTCACGAGGTGCGGTTTCCGGAGGCGATCGCGCGGGGCGCGTCGGGCGGTCCGGGCTACAGCACCACGGTGATCACCACGAGCGCCGGGCTGGAACGGCGCAATATCAACTGGGCTGCCGCCCGCGGCCGCTGGGATGTGGGCAGCGGGCTCAAACGCCGGGCCGATGTTGCCGAGCTCATCGCGTTCTTCCGCGCGCGGCGCGGCCGCGCCTACGGGTTCCGGTTCAAGGACTGGACCGATTACCAGGCGCTGGCCCAGCCGATCGCGCAGGGCGACGGCACGACCGAAACGGTCCAGCTGGTGAAGAGCTATGCAAGCGGCGGCGCGGTCGAGACCCGGGTCATCACCAGGCCCGTTCCGGGAACGGTGAAGATCAGCCTCGACGGCGTCGAGGCGACCTCTGGCTGGAGCGTCGACACGGCCACCGGGCTTGTGACCTTCACCGTGCCCCCCGCATCCGGGGTGCAGGTGACGGCGGACTTCGCGTTCGACGTGCCGGTGCGCTTCGACACCGACCACATGGACCTGTCGCTCGAGACCTATGACCGCGGTGTCTGGCCGCAAATCCCCATCGTGGAGATCCGCCCATGAAATCGACCTCGACAGCGCTGGCGGCGCACCTCGCCGGGCCGGTAACGACGCTCGCCACCTGCTGGCGCATCACCCGCATCGACGGCAGGGAGTTCTTCTTCACCGACCACGACCGCGATCTGGCGTTCGAGGGCAATCTCTACAGGGCGAGTTCGGGCTATTCGCGCACGGCCATCGCGGGTGACGCGAGCCTGAGCGTCGACAATCTCGACGTCGAGGGCGTCTTCGACAGCGCCGCGATCACCGAGGAAGAGCTGCGCGCGGGTCTTTTCGATCAGGCCGAGGTGCGGATCTTCATCGTCAACTGGGCGGACCCCGCCATGGGCGCTCTGCGGATGCGCCGCGGCTGGTTCGGCGAGGTCGTGCTGAGCGAGCAGGACATATTCCGGACCGAGCTGCGCGGCATGACGCAAGCGCTGCAGCAACGCATCGGCGAGCTCTACAGCCCCGAATGCCGCGCCGATCTCGGAGATCACCGCTGCAAGGTGCCGGTCGATCCGTCCGAGATCGCCCGGCTCACCGCCTATGCCGAAGGCGACGTGGTGCGGGTGCGCACGACCGGCACGCCGGTCAGTTTCGCGCTGCCGATCGTCAACGGCCATTTCGAGGCGGATGGCGCCGGGGACGGGTCCGGCTTCACGCCCACCGGCTGGGCACGGGTCTCGGGCGACTGGGACGTGCATGACGCGGGCAATGGCGGCCTGGCGCCGGCGCTTGGCAGCTTCTATCTTGAGGGCGGCAGCTCTGCGGCGGGAGAACTGACCCAGTCCATCGATCTCGTTGGCGCGGGTCTGGACCCTGAGCAGATCGACGCAGACGCCTACCGGCTGGACGCATCGGTGAAACGGGCAAATTCCTTTCCGGACGATCTGGGGCGGATCGTGATCGACGCGCTGGACGGCGCGTCGAGCCTGCTCGTATCCCTTCTCGACACGGGCTTCGAGGAAATCCTGCCAGAAGACAGCTGGGCGCAGAGGGGTGTCGATCAGGCGCAGCTGCCCGCGGGCACGCGCATCCTGCGGATCCGGTTGCTGCACCAGCTTGCGGCCGGCAGCCAGTCCAACGCCGCCTTCGACGCCGTGACGGCGGTGATCACCGACACCACTGCCGCGATTCCGACGGCGGCAGATTACGAGAACCGCGTCTATCGCTGCGTGACCCCGGGCACGACCGCCGCGACGCAGCCCGCGTTCGACACAAGCGTGGGCGCGCAGACCCTCGATGGCGACGCCGTGTTCGAGGCCGAGGAGGCCTGGACCCGGTCAGGCGTTGTGACCGAGGTCACCGATCGCGCCGTCTTTACCGCCGAACTCGATGAGCCCCGCGCCACTGACGACTGGTTCGCGGGCGGTGTGCTGACCTGGGAGACCGGTGCCAATGCCGGGCGCGCCATCGAGGTCAAGGGCTGGGTGCAAACCACCGGTCGCGTCGAGCTGTTCCTGCCCATGGGCTACGCGATTGCCGCGGGCGACATGTTCCGGATCCATCCCGGCTGCGACAAGCGCCTCGACACCTGCATCGACCGCTTCGCGAACGTCCTCAACTTCCGCGGCGAGCCGTATGTGCCCGGCCAGGATGCCATGATGCGATATCCCGATGCACGATGAGCCCGTGACATCCGAGACAGTCACCCCGGAAGCGATCGTCGCCGAGGCGCGAACATGGCTCGGCACCCCGTGGCGGCACCAGGGGCGCAGCATCCGGGGCCTCGATTGCGTCGGTTTGGTGGTCGTGGTCGCCCGCAGCCTGCGGCTCTCCGACTATGATCACACCGCCTACGGCCGCCGTGCGCAGGGCCAGGGCTTTGTCGACCACTTTCGCGCGCACATGGACAGCGTCGCCATCACCGACTCCCGGCACGGCGATGTGCTCGTCTTCGCCGATCAGGCCTATCCCTGCCATTGCGGCTTTCTGACCGAACGGCTCGGGCAGCCGCATCTGCTGCACGCGCACGCCACGCGCCGGCAGGTGATCGAGGAACCCTATGCTGGCGAATGGCCCCGCAAGGTCAAGTTCGCCTTTCGCTTTCGCCACCCCGGAGCCTGACCTCTGAACCTTGTTTTTCGCGTTCTCGGACGCGGAACCGGACCCCACTTACGCTGAGAACGCTCAATGGCCATTCTCGTTGCAGCAGGCGGCGCCGCACTCGGCTCCGCGGTCGGCCTCGGCTGGCAAGCCGGCTGGCTCGTCGGCTCGGTGGCCGGCAACCTCCTGTTTCCCGGCAGGGGTCAGGATGTCACCACCGAGGGACCGCGCCTCGGCGACCTGACCGTGTCCTCGTCGGCCTATGGCGCATCCATCGCCCTCGGCTACGGCACCTTGCGCATGGCCGGCAACATGATCTGGACCGCCGGCATCTCCGAGCAGAAGAACGTCACAAGGACCCGCTCAGGCGGCAAGGGCGGCGGCGGCGCCACCCGGACCTCGGTCACCTATTCCTATTTCGCGTCCTTCGCGCTCGCCTTCGGCGAAGGGCCGGCCGGGGACGTGCTCCGGATCTGGGCCGACGGCAAGCTCATCTACGACAAGACCGGCGCAAGCCCCGATGTCGCGAGGCCCGATCTCAGGTTCCGTTTCCATTCCGGCGCGGAGGATCAGCTGTCCGACCCGCTTATCGAGACGCATGTCGGCGCGGGCCGCGCGCCCGCCCATCGGGGTCTGGCCACCATCGTCTTCGAGGACCTGGCGCTCGCGGATTTCGGCAACCGCATCCCCAACATCACGGCCGAGATCACCTACCAGCGGGCGGCGCAGCAGCCCTGGCAGCTCATCGACTTTATCACGACCGGCGAAGGCGGATATTTCGGGAGCTACCAGCTCGACGAGCTGGCCGTCGACTGGCGGCGCGGATACGGCTACTTTCTCGACAGCGACGCGGACGCCGCCGAGGCCGGGATCCGCCGCTTCAGCCTGCGGACCATGAAAGAAGACCGCCAGGCGCGGATGACGGATATCACGGCCGTCGCGCCGAACAACTTCCCGAGCACGCTCTTTTGTGGCGAAGACGGCCATCTCTACCTCACCGCGGGCTCCGGCAACTCGCGGCCCATAGTGAGAGTCGAGCCGAATGCGTTGAAGGAAGTGGCCCGCTTCGGAAGCCGGAGCAACGGGCTGACCAATGTCACGACGCGCTTTGTCGCCACGACCTGGATGGGGATGGTCTCCGCCTATGGCCCCGCGGGGCGGATCGATTTCCTGCTGACCGGCTCGCTTTTCGACGATGTCGGCCTGCTGCGCGCCGAAGACATGGGTTATGTCTGGGGCGCTGGCCAGCGCGTGGCGGAGTCGCGCCTGCGCGGCGTCATTGCCGGCGCTGTCGGCGAGGGCTTTGGCGAGGGCTGGGTGCTGGCCAGCGGCCGGGGGATCAACCACACCAGCCTCGGGCTCTACCGCCTCCGCGTCGCGGCCACCGCGCGCTACGACAGCGTCTCCGGGCAAAGCCTCGGCGTCACCTTCGAGAAGGTCGCGAGCTTTGCGCCGGACGAGATCGAGCCCGGCGCGACCGGCTTCTGGGACACGGCCGGGGGTCTCACTTATGATGTCACCGATGACAGCGTCCTCTTCCAGGCGCGCGTGGCGAATGGCAGCTCGGCCGGCGCGATCCATACGCTCAAATGGCGCAGCGACACCGGCATCGTCTGGAAGACGGTCGTGCCCCACCAGATCAACTACGAGGGGCCGTTCTTCGGGCAAAGCCGGCTGACCGGGCAGCGCTGGACGCTGATGCGCAGCACGCGGCTCATCCAGCTCGACACCGCGACCGGCGCGGTGGTGCTCGACGAGACCTGGCCCTATCCCGTCAGCGAGCGCGGCGCGCAGGTTTATGATGCCGCCTCCGACACGCATCTGGTGCGCGGCAGCGACGGCTGGGCGAAGCTCTTTCTCAATCGCGGCGGCGGTGGTGGAGAGACGCTCTCCGGCATCGTCTCCGACCTTTGCGCGCGTGCCGGCCTTGGTCCGTCCGATATCGACGTCGCCGATCTCGGGGCGATCGTGCCCGGCTACGTCATCGGGCGGCAGACCACCGTGCGGGGTGCGATCGAGCCGCTGGCACAGGCGTATTTCTTCGACGCGGCCGAAAGCGACGATACCCTGCGGTTCCGGACGCGGGGACGACCGCCCGCCGCAACCATCGATGCGGATCATCTGCTGCCGCTGGATGAGCGGACCTTCGAGCGCTGGCGTGAGCGGCGCACGCAGGAGGTCGAGCTCCCCGAGCGGGTCAGCGTCGTCTACATGGACGCACAAGCCGATTACAGCCAGGGCACCCAGAGCGCAAAGCGCACCTCCCTGCCGCGGCCGACCATGCAGTCGCGCAACCAGTCCAGCATGGAGCTGGCCCTTGCGCTGGACGCGACGACGGCCAAGCAGATCGCCGCGAAGACCCTCTACAGCGCCTGGATCGAACGCAGCACCTATGAGGCCGAACTGCCGGCCGACTGGCTGCGCCTCGATCCCACCGATGTCGCGGATGTGGTCTTTGCGAGCGGATCTCGTTTCCGGACCCGGATCACCCGGCTCGATGTGGGCGCGGATTACTCGCTCGCGGTGACGGGCGTCTCCGAGACCGCCGCCACCTACGTCTCCAGCGTGGCTGCCGATGGCGGGTCCGGCACGCCCGTGCAGGTGATCGGCGCCAGCGCCGCCACCCGGCTGATCCTGCCGGACCTTCCCCTGCTGCGCGACACCGATGACACCGGCGGGTCCGGATCGCGGCTCTATTACATGATGGCCGGCTTCGGCGGCCCCGGCTGGCCCGGCGCCTCTCTCTATCGCAGCCCCGACGGCACGGACTGGGCACAGGTCGGGCGATCCCTGAGCGAGGCGGCCTGGGGTGCCACGGCAAATGCCCTCGGCACGCCGACATCCCCGTTCGCGACCGATGAGACGAACAGCCTCACGGTGTTCATGACCACCGGCGGCGACCGGCTGGAGAGCGTCACGCAGGACGCGATGCTCGGCGGCGCCAACGCGGCCCTCGTCCT
>NZ_JBAPKY010000099.1:0-6462 GCF_037083785.1 Roseovarius sp. D22-M7 | reverse complement strand
CCGGCCATCCGAAAAACCGGATCGACGAACTCCTCCCTTGGAACTTCCAGACGTCAAGCTGAAAAGCCCGTGGGGCCCAGCTGGCGCTTACGAAATATTCGGGCCACGCGTTGAAGTACCCAGTGGGCTTCACCGCGGGCAGTTGCGCGAACACATCCGCCGCAAGCTCCAGCCGGTCCTGTACGCGCCCTGTGGTCCAGTCAGTCATTGCGCACCTCCCTAACGGCGGGGAGTTTGCCGTAGAGACGCTCGCCCAGCTGACGGACCAGTTCGCGCTCCGGCCAGGTCAGGCGGTGGTCATCGAGCGAAACCGCCAGCATGTGCAGATCATGCCAACCATCGCGCCTGACCTGCTCGGGGTCGCGGCGATGGCCGCCGTAGCCCTTTGGGGCAAACCGCATGCCGGTCATTGCACACCTCCCTGCGTCTCGATCGACCAGAGCAGGATGGCGATGGCGTCAGCCTCGTTGTCGTCGGCGGGTGAGAACCCGCGGTCGCGCGCTGCGTCGATCATCGCCTGCTTCGGCGCATTGCCCTTGCCCGTCGCGTGACGCTTGATCGTGCCAACAGGGACACCTTGGTACGGAACGCCGCGAAGCTCGGCCCACGCGGTCAACGTGGCCATAAGACCCCCATAGACGTGGCTCGCGTCGGTGCCCGCGTGCCGGCGGACTTCCTCGAACCAGATTGTCGCGATCGGCCCTGACAGCCGGTCGAGCTCCGTCAGCCAGTTGGTAAAGCGCAGGTAGCGCATGCCGCCGCCGTCGAAGCGGCCGGGGCGGAAGCTGGCGGTGCCGCTGGTGATCAGACCATCGAAGCCACGGATGGCCCAACCAGTGGTGGTGCCGAGATCGAGGGCCAGGATGGTGCGCCCGGTCTTGGGCGGGATGTGTGTTTCAGGGGTTGCGCCGCGTGCGGCGCTGGACAGAGTCGTATCAGCCATGGGTGGTCTCCTTTTTTGGTTGGCTGCTCGGGTGGAAGACGACGGCGGTTGATGCTTGGCGGTACCGGCCGCCGTCGTCGGATGGTGGGGTCAGGACAGGACACGCGCGCGGACACCCCGCGACGTATTGGGGGGCCACACCCTCTGGGTGGCCCCCCATACGGAGTATGGGGGCTTTCCACTCTTCCTCATCAGGTGGGTACAACTATCTGTTTTCATTATTCTTTCTCCCATTTTTGATGACAAAGGGGTATGACAGAGGCCTTTGTCATCGTCATCAGCAAGTCATTGATTTCATTGAGTTCATGACAAAGGAATGCGGATGACAAAGGCCTTTGTCATATGACAAAGTCACTCATCGACCGCCTCCGGATAGACCCAGACGGCGGGGTTCTCGACCTCCCTGGCCCGGCCGGAATGAGGGCATTTGAAGTGGGTCGGCAGGACCAATTCGCCCTCGGCAAGGACCTCGCCGGTCTCAGGATCAATCACTGGATCGCGGCCGAACCGCATGCCTTCGACGCAGAGATAGCCGAAGTGTGACTGAGTCGCGGGGAACCCTTGCGCGGCCATATCGCGGCGGAATTTCACCAAGCCCTTGGTCGCCAGAACATTCAGACGATCCCGAATGGTGAACTGGCTGCCAAGACCATGCTGGTTCTCGAAAGCGGCCCCGAACTGCGTGGATGAGTAAATCCGCGCCTCCGCCGCTTCATCGAAGAGCAGGCTCAGGATCACCTCGCTTTTGCGATCGCGCTCGGCATCTTGTTTCGTTCCAACCTCGGCCCGAACCAGCCGCTCGTTCATCGGGTTCATTTCGACCCATTCGCCACCGCGCTTGTCGATGAGCTTGGGCTCGAGCGCGGGGCCGTTGCGGAGCTCGATCTCCAGCTTGCGCTCCGACGCGTCCTCGTCGGGACGGTGCAGGATCAGGCCGGAGGTGTAGAAACCGCGCAACGCGCTGGCGCCGGACAAGGCCAGGAACGGGTCCTCCTTGACCTGGTGCTTGGACAGCTTGCGCGTGTGGTGGACGAGGATCACCCCGCAATCGGGATCGATATGATCGCGCAGCACCTCCACCCGGTCCTTGAGGAAGAACATCATGGCGGTGTTGTCGTTCTCTCCGCCGCCGTCGGGGCCGCCGTCGAAGAGGTTGCGGATCGGGTCGACGCAGATGATGTCCGGCGGCGCCTCCGGGAAGGCGGTCTGGATCGCGCGGGCAGCCTGCACGCTGCCCTCGTCGTCGAGCAGCAGCTTCAGTTTCGGCGTGGCCACGAATGTGTCGCGCGCCGCGGTCAGGATCTCGGGCGGCAGGGCGATCTGGCGCAGGCGCTCGCGCAGATAGTGGTACTGGATTTCGGCCTGTAGGTAGAAGATCCGCAGCGGTCGCGGCGGGGTGAAGCCGAGGAAGGGCTGCCCTGCTGCCATGTGCACGAGCCACGAGATCAGCAGATCGCTCTTGCCCACCTTAGGCGCACCGCCCAGCACCAGCAGGCCACCGGGCGTCAGCACGCGCGGTGCGATGATGTCCGCAGGCATGGGGCTGGTGTCGTCGAGCAGCGCGCCGAGGCTGAAGGCGGGCAATTCGTCCGGTGACGGCGCGCCGCTGTCGAGCCGCACCAGCGGGGGGCCATTCTTTTCGACATGCAGCGCCCAGAGCCGCTCGGACTCGCGCTTGAGCCGTTCCACGGACCATTGGGGGCGCAGCATCGCCGCGTTGTAGCCGCAGATACCTTCCCAGCCGGCATCCTTGGACAGGCGGCCCTCATGGACCATGCGGATGAAATGCCCGATCGCTGCCGAGGCCCCCTCGAAGCGCGACCAGTCATCGGCGGCACCTTCGCGCACCGGGGTGACCAGCACCTCGTCGACGGCGGGTTTGTCGGGATGGGCGAACTCGGGCTGCAGCGACACGCCCGGCGCCGGCGGCATGTCGGTGACGGCCTCGATGAACTCGTCCAGATCGCGCTCGCGGTCGGCGTTCAGCTCGATTATGCCGACCTGTGTCTTGAGGTTGTTCTTGTAATAGACCGAGCCCGCCACCCGGATCGGCTGGTGCGCCGAGCGGAAATGCATATCGCCGCCGGCCTTGGCCGCGATGTCGCCGCGCAGACGGGTCACACGGGCTATGTCGCTACCCTCGGCGGGCTCGGTCAGTTTCCACCAGACATGGGCCTTGCGCTGGCCCTCGGCCGTCACGCCGCCGCTTTCCACCACCATGGTGGGCGCGCCAAGGTGGCGCNCCACCAGACATGGGCCTTGCGCTGGCCCTCGGCCGTCACGCCGCCGCTTTCCACCACCATGGTGGGCGCGCCAAGGTGGCGCTCGAGATGGGCGCGCTTTGCTGCGATATCGCCGGTGTCGAGATCGACCACCACGGTCTGCATCTGCAGGATTTCCGCCGCGCGGGCCTGGCCGGGCTCGGCCACGGTGCCAGGGATCACATAGACCGCCGCCCCCTCGCGCGAGGCCCATGTCGCGAAGGTGGCCATCTTGTCGGCCACGGTGTCATCAGCCTCGATCCAGATGTTATGCGGGCGACCGTCGAAGCCCTGGCCCTTGTCGATGAAGCTGCGGACGGGGATCAGCCCGTCGCAGTAGCCGAAGACCACCTCCATGAACTGCGCGATCCGCTCGGGGTCGGGCTCGTCGCCGAACACGTCGATCTGCGGCGCGGCATCGTTGAAGTCGCGCCAGGGATTGAAATGGACGAGGTTTTCCTTCGGGGTCTCGGAGGATGTGTCATCCGATGGGGTGTGCGGGTCGTCGTGATCGGTACTCATTGCGGCATCCTCGGTGTTTATTGGGGTGTCAGGCGGGTCGTCGGGAGCGTCCGTCATGTCGACATTCCCCAACAGCGCTCCGCCCAGGGGCAGAAGCGGCACTCGAAAAAGTCACGGTTTTGCGCCACGCGGGGCAGCAACTCGCCCGCATCCGTGGCTTGCAGAATACGAACCCCGCGATCGGACATGCGCTGTGCAAGATCGGCATCGAAAGGGACCTGCTCGTGGTGCAGCTCGGCCGTGTCCTTGTTGATCGCGGTGAAGAGAGCGGGCGCGGCGGAAATTTTCGGCACCGAGGGTTCCATGTACGCTTGGTAGACGGCGATCTGGGCGGCATAGACCGGTTTGGCGATAGCAACGCCGTCCTTGACGCAGGCGCGCCAGTTCTTCGCGTTCATGGTCTTGCATTCCCAGAGCGCGGGCACGGCCAGGCCGAAGCCTTCGGGTCCGGCGGCGACGATGCCGTCGACATGGCCGCGGATGCGCCCGCCCGCGACCGAAAAGCCGAACTGGCCACCATCTGGCCGGTTGCCCTTGCGAGTGTAGAGATCGAACCCCGCCTGCCGTAGCCAGGCGACCGCCAGATCCTCGAGCACATGGCCGATAGCAAAGATGCGCAGCAGCTGGCCCGAGAACTCCTGGCCTTCGTCCTTGGGTGTGGCCGTGAACTCGAATTGCAGTGCGCGCTCGCAAGCCTGCCCAAGGCGCGAGCCGCCGAGGTAATCGCGGGGTGATCGACTGGCATTCTCGGCGGTCAGGGCCGCATCGATGGTCCCATTGATACGCTCGGCGAAGCTGGGGCGATGGTTGTAGTCCAGCATCAGAAGGGGACCTCCGACTTGCTGGCGATCTCGCCCATGGCTTCACGGAATTCCTGCACCGCAGTTTCGATCAGCCAAAGCACCTGCACTTCCGTGAGCTCCGACAGACGGGTGTCCCAGCCATAGGTCTCCATCTGTCGCGCCACGGGCTTGAGGCTGGCGAGGATCGCCATGTGCTCCTCTTCGGTTATCTCTGCCATTTTCAGTCCTTTCTTGGCTTTGCGTGTGAAGGCCGACTGGCACGGCATCGAGCAGAACCAGCGGTATGTGCGCTTTGCGCGGGGTTGGTGGGGATCGAACCAGCCAAAGCCGCGGGTTCGGGAGGTGCAGACGGCGCAGAGCGCGCCGCGCGGGTGCCAGAGCCGATCACGGCCCGATGGGTCCGCAGCCTCTGCGGGCGTGGGCGGGATTTGCGCGACATGGCTCACGCGGCCTCCCGCGCGGTCGGGGCCGCGCTCAGGATCAACTGCCGGATTGCGCGCTTGTTGAAGCCGAAGGTCATCAGGGCCGAGGCCTTGTAGCGCGTGAGCCCGAAATCGCCGCGCGCCTCGGGCGAGAGATATTGCAGCTGCTTTTCGGTGGCGGGCTGGGTCAGCCAGCCGCGCGTCTTGAAGGCGCTCTCGTCGGTCTCGTGGTCATTGAGCCAATCATCGGCTTGCGCGAGGCACACGGAGCGCTCGCCGACGCCCAGCAGTTGGGGCTGCGCACCGCGCGTGCCGCCGATGGCGTACCACAGCCCGTCGAGCCAGAAGACGCCACCCCAGGCCGTGAAACCCGTGGCCAGCAGCGCGTCCTCTGTGCCGAAGAGATCGACCCATTCGAAGCTCGAGCGCTTCAGCAGATCGATCTCGGTCATCAGGAAGCCTGACAGGGCGCCGCCAAGTGCCCCTTCAAGGCTCTCGCTTTCGTCCTCGTCCGGGTCGACCAGCGTCTCACCGCAGATCGGACACTCCCGCGCGGCCAGCGGGATCTCGGCTTGGCAGGAGGGACAGGTCTTGGACGGCGCCTCGCCGGCCTCGGTCTTGCCGCCGAGATCGACATCCTGCTCCAGCGTGCCGTGCATGAGACTGGAGCTGCCAAAATCCAGCACCACGCAATCGGTCTTGACCACGCCGGGATGGTCCGCCGGGTCGATCGTGCGCAAGCCGCGCCCGACCATCTGGATCATCGTCGATTTGTAGGAGGAGGGCCGCAGCAGCACGACGCAGGAGGTGGGCGGGTGGTCCCAGCCTTCTGTGAGCACGGCCACGTTGGTGATGACGCGAATGTCGCCCCTCGCAAAGGCGGCCAGTATTTTGCGGCGCTCATCCCCCGGCAGATCGCCATGGATCAGCCCCGCAGGGATGCCCGCGGCATTGAAGGCCTCGGCCACATGCGCGGCATGCGCCACGGTCGAGCAAAACACGACGGTTTGTCTGTCTCCGGCTTTCTCGCGCCAGTGGCGCACCACTTCCTCGGTGATCGGCGCGCGGTCCATGATCTCGGCCACTTCACCCATGTCGAAATCCGATGCGGTCCTGCGCACCGCCTTGAGCTTGTCCCGGACACCCACATCAATGACGAAGGTGCGCGGCGGCACCAGATGACCCGAGGCGATCAGCTCACCCAGCCGTACCTGGTCGGCGACATTGTCGAAGACCGCGCGCAGCCCCTTGCGATCGCCGCGATTGGGCGTGGCGGTCACCCCGAAGATCCGAGCCTCCGGGTTGGCATCCCGCACACGGTCGATGATGCGCCGGTAGCTGTCGGCGGCAGCGTGATGCGCCTCGTCGACGACCAGCAGGTCCAGTTTGGGCATGGCGGCCAGATTGGCCTCGCGCGCCAGCGTGGGCACCATGGCGAAGGTGACCTGGCCGCCCCAGGACTTGGTGCTGGCATCCAACACCGAGGTGGTCACCTCCGGGTTGACCCGGGC
>NZ_JBAPKY010000098.1:0-6536 GCF_037083785.1 Roseovarius sp. D22-M7 | reverse complement strand
GTGCATGAACGCACGGATGCTAACGTGGCAGGTGGGTCAGTTTTAGATGATCATAACCCACCCAGGTGGGTCACTTTTGCATGCCGATTCACATGTGTCGGCACTGCGCCCCGGCGCTGCAGCGACGGCTCACCGCGCACGATCGCTGCGAGGTTGCGCTCAAAAACGTCAAGCTCCGCCGATCCGCATCCGTTGAGCCGGATCGCATCGACACTTGCGCTGGTTAGACCGGCCACCATCTGCAAATAATCCGGCCCGAAGGCAAAGGCCATCTTAACCGGATTGAAGGCGAGCGACATGCCCTCGCCAAACACATCAGCGTAGGACGGTCGCACGCGAATTTCGCTCGGCGCACCCTCCTCTGTTTCTTCAATCCCCGGCGCGATTTTTTTGACCCAGTCTACTCGCACAGAGAAGACTTGTGCCGGTTCGGGCACAACACATTGCTTCTCGTAGACTGCGTGATAAACCATCGCCAGCACAGTCAGTTTTTTGGTCTGCCGCGCGATAACCTCTGTCTCGTTCAGAGTCGCCCCTCGCGCGATCTCGAACCGGCCCAGTGCAACCTCGCGAAGCCATTCCCCTTCCTGGCTGGATCCGACCCACTCGGCTTTCACCGGCCCCGCCATACAAAGCGCCAGACACGCCAATTTTAACGATTTCCACATTTAACTCTCCGACGAATCTCGATTTACTAGGCTCTGGACCCGGTAGCGGGTCTTCAAATATGTTTCGCTGGGCACCAAATGGACGTTCGCGCGCTACCGGCCCGCGTGTACCGCACATTGAACAAAAGCCTCATGTCAAAGCGCACCGATCAACAACGGTGGTTTTCGCTGGCGACACAAACGGTTGAGTTTTGGCACCTCATCGGTTTTCAACCGGGTTAAGAGACAGCCAAGCCTCGCCAGGCTACGATCTTCGCGGCGAAACGATGCAAGGAGATCGGGGTCGTTCTGATTGACAGACCTGCACCGGACGCCGATGATTTCTCGGGCTTATGTGAAGTGTGCTGACGTATGAGATTGATGGCGTTGATATTCGGTCCGATCATGCTCGTCGCGCACGCGGCAGCACAACAGGCCGAACCGCTCGAAGTAGACCGGGACCGGATCGCGGCGGCCATACTCGACTGGCAGATCGAGCGCTCCCGGCACATCGCGAGAGAAGGGACCTTCCGCACGGAACCCGGCGACGGCCATGTCCGCATCATCGATACGGTCCTGCCGACAGAGAACCGACCGATGTACACCGACCTCCGGGTGGAAACCGACACCGTCACCTGCTTCGACGCGGACGGCGACGCGATGCAGTGCTACTTTCAGATTGCCTTCCGGAAAGGTCGCAGGCTTCAGGCTCTCGAAGCCGCCGACTTCCGCCTTCAGACCGACAACGCCGAACTCGTGCCGACCCCCAAGGGCGGGCTAAAGATCCGGCGCTACTGTACCGGGGGCATCGCCCCGGACTGCGCGGACTACCGATGAGCGGACGGCTCCGTGCCGTCGCGGCAGTCGCGCTTGTCGCGACGGCGGGGATGGTGGCCGACAATCCGCTTGTCTCCGAGGGCGGGCTAAGGCCGCATTCCGGCTTTCTGCCCGACGGCACGTTCGGCTTCGCGCTGGAACTAACCGAGGAAATCGCGGCGGCCGGAGATCGACCCGGGCTGCCAGCGGGCACCTTTGTCCTCCACGTCGAACGCCAGCGTGACGGCGATGGAGAGGGCGGACAGGGTCAGGCCCAGATGCAGGCTCTACTGTCCGACCTTCAGCCTGGGGACGTGGCACATCTTCTGATCCTACTCCCGGACGGCACTCGCGATCGCGTAACTTTCTCCCAGCCCTCGCTCGCGGACCGCGCGGCCGAAGAGAGATCGCGTCGTTTGGAAGCCGAATGGCGCCTCTCCGAGAAATCGCGGATGGCCGGCGATCCGTTCTGAGACAGCTATTGGGGGATTCGTCTGCGCAACATCGCGTTGGGAAACTTCGAACTGACCCATGCAATGGGACAATCCGACGCCGACCTGCTGGAAAAAGGCGCGTCTGCGCTACTGGGCGACGAACTTGCGCCGCTGGCAGCAAGGCGTATTCGATGTGCTGCACGGATCGGAAAACAGCAAGATCTTTGCTGAACGTGTCGATCATGCGTGCATTGAGAACTACGGTCACGCCGGTCCTGTCTTCGTGGAAAAACTGATGAGGGCCACGGATAAGGCGGGGAACTGGCGGGCGTATGTTGATAGCTTCTGCCGCGTCATCGGAAAGGAGGCGGATGTGTCTCTCAGTGACGGCCAGGTTCAGCGTGTCCTGAAGCGTTTCGCGCTGGCGGCACTTGCCGGTGAACTGGCCACGCAGGTGGGACTGACCGGATGGCCGAAAGGTGCGGCTCGGGATGTTGCCTAGGGGATGTTTCTGACCTGGTTCGAGCATCGGGACGGCACGACCAACGACGAGATCGCGACCTCGGTGACACACAAGCGGGACTACGTGGCGAAGAACCTCGATCGTTTCTGCACGCTCGGCACCAATGACCATGACCCGGTGGACGGCTTGCGGGACGAGACCTGGTTCTACATCCGGCCGGAATGCTGGAAGGGCGATGCATGGTGAGAACGACCCTGTCGAAATGGCTCACCTGCATTCCGACGGTGGCATCTTGAAGACACAGCACGGCGGCGGCTTTCAGTTCAGGACGGGACGCGACATCCCGAAGCGCCCGAGGGTCTATGCCATTCGTGCGACTGCGCTCGTGGCAGAAACGGAAGCTTGAACCAACTCGGCCACGGCATGAGGGAGGCCGCTTGCCTCTTTTTCATGCCGAACCAGTTGGGCCCGACGGACCACTTGGACCAAGAAAGCGTAGTGTTTTCAAACCGGTCTAAGTGGTCCAAGCGGTCCAAGCAAATTCCGAAAGTTTCCAGAGACGACGCAGCAAGGACGTGCTGCCGTCGTTTGCATGTGCGGGTGCGACGGCTCAGCCTATTGGTGTGGAGCCGAGGATAACGGACAAGCGCATGATCACAGGCATGACGCAGCCCGTCGTCGGGACCATGATCAATCAAGCCATCCCTTGGACGATCCCCGGCCAGCGTCTGTCGGCGCGTGCGATGAAGCCGGGAATGTCGGCCTCCCACTTGCTCTGGATGTCGTCGTTGAAGTTCAGATAGAGCTTGCCGTCCACGACGGACCAGTTCCGCGGCTGGGTGCTGTAGAGCTTGCCGCGCGCGGCCACCGCCCAGGCGCAGAAGCCACCGTATTGCGGGGCGAAGCGCTCTGGCGCGGCCACGAACTCGGCGCGGTTCGCGGCGCTGGAAAACCGCCAGCGCGCGCCGTTCCACTTCGCCTCGAAGGCCGCGTCGCCGGTCACCGGACGGCCTTCGCGGAAATAGGCCACCGGATCGGTGCCACGGATCGCTACTCCATCCACCGCGAAGACCGGCGTCGGCGGCAGCTCCTCGAAACCGGCCAGGCGTTCCAGTATGCTGCCCTCGAAAGCCAGCGCGCCACCGACGATGGCGACCGTAGCGCCGGTGGCGATCATGAAGTTGCGTCTCGTCGGCATTGTCATCTGTCGATCTCCCCACCTTGTTCTCGAGGAGTATCACGCGCTTCGAGCCATCGACAATTTCGAAATGCGTCCGACATTACGCATCGTGATGATCGCGTGAGGACCGCTGCGCGGCGCTTTCACGTGACCCTTCACTCTCGCGCCAAGCCTTCGGCACCCGACAAGAGGGTCATGGCCTACCCCTGGTGCGCCTCGGTTGCGCGGACGAGGGCCCGAGGGGTCGGGATTCGACCGAACCTTACTTTGCCGCCATGTCGTGACGTCGGAAGGTCATGCCGGGCGGCGCCGAAGGAGCGCCAGACCGCCGAGTCCCACGAGGAGCAGCACTCCGCCGGCGGGCAGTGGAACCGGCGCCACTGGAGCGACGAAGCGCTCGGCGATGAGCGCGTGGGCCGCGTCAGTGGGATGAATATCGTCGTAGAAGAGATATCCCGAACAATCGGTGACCAACCCGCCGAGCAAGGCCGTAAGGCATGGGTTCTGGAGTTCGGTGAAGAGGCCCGAACCCGGTGTCGCGATCTCTTCGAACAGCCCAAATATGTCGACGTAAGAGATGTTGGCGGTGGAGGAGAACGGCGCGAGGATCGTGCGGAGGGTGTCGTTGAAAGACGCGCTTGCAGCCGTCGCGGCCAGCGCGGCGTCGGGGCCGCGCGCCAGCACCTCGGGGATGCGCCCGAGGTTCGGCGCGCCGAACACCGCAACGTTGGAGAAGCCTTCGGACACGAGGTCGCCAACGCCGCTTGCTACGGACGTGATCGCACGCGCGATGACGGTCTTCGCGGCGTCCTCGTCGGGCGCGTCGAGGGCATCGCGGAGGTCGTTGCCGCCGAACCAGACAGCGGCAAGCGGGTTCGGCCCGAGCGTCGGGGCCGACGCCTTGTAGAGGGCGATCTGGTCAGCGAAATCAGGCACGTCGAAGCCGAGCGTGATCTCGTCGTCGGGATCGGGCGTAAACAGATTTGGAAAGGTGAAGTCGATCGACCCGTTGGGAGCCGCGCGCGCCGAGCCATATGCGAAGTTGGTCGCGGACGCGAAATCGGCGCCGACCTGGGCAGCCCAGGCGTCGCCGTCCGTGAACTGGCCCTGGGGGTAGAGCGGCAGGACCGGCGAGGCCGGCATCCCCGTCAGCGCGTCGAACAGGTTGCCGGGATCGCTCAGGCTGTCGCCGAAGACATAGACGTCCGAGAAGATATCGAGCGGGCTGGTCTGTCCCGCAACGGGGCACATGGCGAGCGCCGCGGCCATCAGAACGCGCTTCATCATCGAGGTATTCCTTTCCTAGGTGGCAGCAGTATCGCGTGACATGCACGTTCAAGCAATAAGGACGTTGGGATCGCACATGTGCCGTCAACCGCTCCGGTTCCGCGCGATTGCCGGACGATATATTGCATAGGATGCTGCTAAGTTTTTTTGACCCGTCCATTGTTCAGGCTTTCGATGTCGAATTCGACTTCCACTCACGTAAATTTCTAACACGCTACCCATGGGCGCCATGCGGACCTTGCTGCAGTTCTCCGCGTGTGCTCGGTTTTCACTACGCCCGTGGAAACCCTTGGTGACTAGGGCGGAGGGACGTCCTTCTTTGCGAAGGCTGGCGGGGAACCCCCGAACCCGAAAAGCTGAAAACCGATTCTCAAAGCAGTCGACCTCGTATACCCCTGTCGAGAGGGTCATCTTGTGCGACATAGCAACAATCAGTCGGGTTAGGTTGGCGGGCCTCCATTCGGCGACCCGCCAACCATTCTTGTCGGCCTTGGCGCGATCAGTTCAACGAGTTTTCGAGCACGCGAAGGCGGCTATCCCATTCACCTCGGTCGACGTAACAGCCGTGCAGGTGACGGAAACCAGTCGATGGGTCGAAGGCCTCGCGCCCGTGCAGGAGACGGCGATTGTCGATGATCACCATTTCTCCGCCCGAAAGCTTCAGCGCGATGCCGTAGGCCGGGTCGCGCGTCATCTCCATGAACAGCCGGTAGGCGCGGTAGAAAGACTTCAGGCGTGTGGGCTCAAGGTCCAGAATGTCGGCCAGGTGCGCGTTGAAACAGATCTCGGACACACCGCCGCGCGTGTCCAGCGTGATGACGGTCTTGCGCGCGCGGATGTCGGTGCCGCCGTCTTGGAACCGGAAGGGCACGGTGACCGTCGACAGGACATCGAAGGCTTCGTTATCGCGGGCACGCAGATACTCGGCCACGGCGACGCCGTCGCAGAAGGTCGAGCCGCCGCCCTCGGCCTCGTTGGCGAGACAGTGCAGGAACTGGTAGCCCGGCGGAAGTTCCTGGTTGGTCAGGTCCGTATGCAGCGGCAGCGCGTCCGACGTATAGGCGAGGTTGTTGGGATCCGGCGTGGAGACGACTTCGAAGGTCAGGCCGAAGTTCGTTTCGCGCAGGCGGCCGACCCGGCGGGCGACTTGCGTTCCGGCCTCCGTGCTGTCGGCCAGCCCAGTTACGATGGAAATGCCGTAGCGCTTCGTGTCGCGCTGCCAGTCGGCGAGGGCGGCATCAGAGGCGAGCAAGCCCCTGGCATCGTGGCGGGGCACGCCAGCCCCGCTGAGGTCTGCGCGCCATGCGACAGGAAAAAGATCGGCCGGATCGTGACGGGGCCGCCCGGGGCGATGCGCCTTGATCCAGTCAAGACCAAAGCGGCTCGGCGTTTCCCCGTCGTTCCAAGTGACGAGGAGAGCATCCGACGTTACCTCCGTATCGTGCGGGACGATGTCGAGTGGAACCTTCGTGAGGTCGAAGGTGCGCTCGCCGGTATGCGGGTGAAAACCCGAGGGGTCGGTGTCGCGCAGCCAGATATAGGGGATTTCGCCCTCAGTCCCGTCGGACCAACGGATCTCGAGGCTCTCTGCCCCGGCCATGAGGGTCGGTTACACGTAAGACCGCATGTCTTTTCCATCGGCACGCTCATGACGGTTTAGCCTGTATTCTGATCGCATGGCGGCAAGTGCCGTCGATCTGCGATGGAGG
>NZ_JBAPKY010000097.1:0-7718 GCF_037083785.1 Roseovarius sp. D22-M7 | reverse complement strand
GCATGAACGCACGGATGCTAACGTGGCAGGTGGGTCAGTTTTAGATGATCATAACCCACCCAGGTGGGTCACTTTTGCATGCCGATTCACACCCCACCCTCGGCTCGTTCGCCTCGGGTGTCAGACCGCGGAATTTTGCCCCGCGACGCTCAGATCATCCAACCGAGTCCGCTGTCCAATTCTGTCTCCGGGATTCACATCCGGCTATCCGCATTTACTCCTCTTTGAGGGGTCTGGGACCTCAGTTTACTACTACATCCTCTTGCAAGTTGCACCGTCATACCACTATTAGATCCTTAGGAGAGGTGGCCGAGTGGTCGAAGGCGCACGCCTGGAAAGCGTGTAGGCGGGCAACCGTCTCGAGGGTTCGAATCCCTCTCTCTCCGCCACTATCACCCTTGCGAACCCGTTCATGCCGCCCGTAAGGGGCAGAATTTTCCCTGTTTTCAAAGGGGTTTGCCGGGCGGATGCGAACCGCTGAGACTCGGGTGCACAGCGATTTCCGTCTCTGAATGGCCTCTTGTCTCTGGTCGAGCGAACCGCGCCGATTTCGGTTCGGTCGAAAATTTCCTTGCCTTTCCAATGACCTGGCTCGCGACACCGCCAAAACTGCGCGCCCTGTTTCCCTCGCTATCGACCGAAACGGAGACCGAACATGCAGGAGGCGTAGTCGGTAGGTGCGCTGGCAGAACGGCGCGTAGCGGTGGCGGATCAATCGGCGACGGCTCAGCGAAGCCATTGATGACAAACGCACATCGCGTCTCTAGCCTGGCGGCATGGCGAGTGGCCCCTGGACCGATGAAGAGAACGACCTGATCGTCGCGGATTACTTCGCGATGCTGGCCGACGACATCGCCAGGCGCCGCTACAGCAAGGCAGAGCATCGCCGGGCGCTCCTGCCGCTGCTGAACGATCGGTCGGAGGGATCGGTCGAGTTCAAGCACCAGAACATCAGCGCGGTGCTGAAGGGGCTCGGCGAGGACTGGATCCCCGGCTACAAGCCCGCCTTCAATTTCCAGATGACGCTGGTCGATGCGGTGGCGCGGTGGCTGGAGCTACATCCGGACTGGCTCGGCCGGTTGCCAGGCATGCGGCCTGCGGACGGCCTGCGCGAGGCGGCGCAGATCTGGATCGGTCCTCCGCCCACGCTGTCAAACCAGCCTCCGCCGCAGGAGCTGGACCAGATGCTGCACATCGCCAGGAAGTTCGACGTGGCAGGCCGGGACGAGCGCAATCGCGCCCTTGGCCGCGCGGGCGAGGAGCGCGTTCTGGCGCACGAGCATGCCACGCTGAAGGCCGCAGGACGGGATGATTTGGCGCGCAAGGTCCGCTGGGTATCGGAGGAGGACGGCGATGGCGCGGGCTATGACATTGCAAGCTATGCGCCGGACGGCCGGCCACGGCTCATCGAGGTGAAGACGACGAACGGCTGGGAGCGGACGCCTTTCCACATCACGCGGAACGAGCTGGCCGTCGCCGACGAACGGCGCGCCGAGTGGTGCCTGTTCCGGATGTGGAATTTCTCCCGCGAGCCAAGGGCGTTCGAGCTGCACCCGCCGCTCGATGCGCATGTCTCGCTGACGGCGACGTCGTTTCAGGCCAGCTTTCACTGACTGTCAGTCGAATACTCGCGCCGGCTGCTCGTCCCAAGGCAGCGAGGCGACAAAGCACAGGTCGTAAAGGCTGATCGCGCTCGGCTCGCGGCGCACGACCAGCCGCTCGAGGACGTCTGGCGACAGCCAGGCGAGGCGCAGGAGGCGGCTCACGTATCGGTCGGAGAGGCCCTCCTCGGCGGCGAGATCGGCGATGGTGGTGATCTCGCCGCGCTCCATGCGCTGTCGCCACGCCCATGCCCGGCCGATGGCGCGCAGCACGCGGGGATCCTGTCCCGGCGGCGGGTCCGACGTCTTGACGTCGCGTGGTGGCAGGATGCGCGGCCGCCCGCCGCGTCTGCGGACCGTGAGCGGGATGTGGACTCGGATCGTGTCCTTCGCGGGCATCAGGCGGCGTCCTCCCGCGCGGGCGTCATGAGGCTCGCCAGCGCGCCGAGCCCGTCATGGCGCAGGTCGATGTCGAGCCCGTCCTCGCCCACCGTGACGCGCGCCACGAGCAGCTGGACGACGCGGGCTTGCTCCGCCGGGATCAGCGCCTTCCAGAGATCGTCGAACTGCGTGAGCGCCGCAGTCACGGTGCCCTCGTCGAGGTCGGGTCGCTCCTTCTTCAACATGCGGGCGGTGCGCGCGATGATCTCCGGTGTGCGCAGCAGCCGCCGGATCTCACCGATCACCGCTTCCTCTACCATGGCCGCGGGAAGCCGCTGGGGCCCGCGCAGTTCGGCTGTCGGCCGCTTCTGGATCACGTCCATCGAGACGTAATAGCAGTACCGCCTGTTGCCCTTCTTCGTATGGTGCGGGGTCATCGCGGCGCCGGACTGGGTGAAGATCAGCCCGCGCAGCAGCGCCGGCTCGGTGCTCCGGGTGCGCCCGGCGCGCTGGTTGCGGTTGCCGGACAGCACGGCATGGGCTGCGTCCCACAGCTCTGCATCGACGATGGGCTCGTGCATGCCGGGATAGGTCTCGCCCTTGTGGGTGATCTCGCCGCGGTAGATGCGGTTGTGAAGCAGCTTGTAGAGCGCTCCGCGGTCGATGGGCCGGCCCCGCTTCGACCGGATGCCACGGACGTTCAGCTCCCGGATGACGGCGGCGGTGGAATCGGAGCGCGCGAAGAGCTCGAACATGGTGCGGACCTGCGCGGCCTCGGGCTCGTTCATGATCAGCTTGCGGTCGACCGCCTCGTAGCCGAGCGGGACGTATCCGCCCATCCACATGCCCTTCTTCTTGGATGCCGCGACCTTGTCGCGGATCCGCTCCCCGATGACCTCGCGCTCGAACTGGGCGAAGCTGAGCAGGATGTTCAGCGTCAGCCGGCCCATGGACGTGGTCGTGTTGAAGGACTGGGTGACGGAGACAAAGGTCACGCCGTGGCGGTCGAAGATCTCGACCAGCTTCGAGAAATCCATCAGCGCGCGGCTGAGACGGTCGATCTTGTAGACCACGACCACGTCGATCAGTCCGTCCTCGACATCGGCGATCAACTGCTTGAGCGCCGGTCGGTCCAGCGTGCCGCCGGAGAAGCCGCCGTCGTCGTAGCGCTCGCGCAGGCAGACCCAGCCCTCGGCACGCTGGCTGGCGATGTAGGCCTCGCAGGCCTCGCGCTGCGCGTCGAGACTGTTGAACTCCATGTCGAGCCCTTCCTCGCTCGACTTGCGGGTGTAGACGGCGCAGCGCAGACGGCGTGCAGGGTCTGTCTGGGTCTTTCTGGTCATCGGGCGCCTCCGGTCTGGTCGAGCCCGAAGAAGCGCCAGCCGTTCCAGTGTGCGCCAGTGATCGCGCGGACCGCGGCCGAGAGCGACTTGAAGCGCCGGCCCTGCCATTCGAAGCCATCCCCAAGCACGGTGACCATGTGCTCCTCGCCGCCCCACTCGCGGACCAGCTTCGTGCCGGGCGCTGGCTTGCGCGGATCCGCCACCATGCCGCCCAGCTTGCCGCTCATGACCTCGTCGGCCAGCGCGTCGAGCGTCCGGCGCGTCTCGCGGCGCAGCCCGCCATGGGCCAGTTCCTGGATGCGGTAGCCGAGCCGAAGCTCGAGGTTACCGCGACTGGCGTTAGGCGCGCGCTCCCCGAAAATGGCCTGCCACTTCTCCTGAAGTTTAGGCACCGTCATCGCCTTCAGCGCCGCCAGTTCGGCCAGGACGTCGATCTCCTCCACCTGGGCGGCGGGTGCGGCCCTGGCGCCTGATTTCTTTGCGTTTTTCCTCATGCGTCGTCTCCAACTCGGTTTCGAACCTGTCTCCGACGACGGCGTCTGAGGGCGAGGATGTCCAGCGAACTGTCTCCGTCGAGCGGGGAATTCTCGTTCGTTTCGCGTGGGTTGGTGCGCGCGATGGCGCCGGCGAGGATGGTGGCTAGTTCCGCCAGCCGTTCATCGGTGATGAGCGTCTCGGCCGGCGGCGCGAAAGTGATGTCGTCTGGCATGGGGAGCGAACCTCCTGAGGCGGTTTGCCCCGTGTTCGCCGCTGGTAAGAACGAAGTTCAAGTTAAAACAACCGGATGTTGTAGGGGAGCGAAGCAGATGGTAGGCAATCGTGTCCGACGCCGCGAGCGCGTTCAAATGGTAAGCGGGCACTGGGACCCTCCCATGCTCGACTTGCTGATTGCCACACGGCCGTGTGAGCGAGAGCAGTCACAGCTTGGCCGTCTTTGCCATCTACTTGTTTCTCTTACCGGAAAGTGACAGCCTGCAGAAAAGGCAAAAAGTTGGCAGAATGACGTTACGGATATTGTCGGGGACGCCCAATAGAGAAACGCGAAATGCGGAACTCTTGAGGGACGCGCTAATAGAAAGCGAACCGCGTCTGGATCATCCCGACATCACTGGAGATATTTTATGCAATCTTTCCCTACCTCGGAGAGAAATAGATCTTGTGTTGCTCTACCATGACGCTCGGCATGAAAAACTTCAGCTTAAAACGCCGAAAGGCAATCCGATCCACTCTTTTGTGTTGATCATTGAAGTAAAGCAGCATTCTCCTGACCTGATCCGCTTCGAGGGAACAAGGCTCCTTGTGCGCTATGACCAGTTATGGAGTGACGCCACTCATCAATGTGACGATCAAACTTGGGCACTGAAGCGTTATCAAAAAGCCACCTATAAGGGAAAAAAACGCCGACAGCCCACTTTTGTACAGAGAGCTATTTGGCTCCCGCGCGCGCCAAGCTCTGCCTTCGATGGAGTTCCAGCCAATAGCAGCGTGCCCGTGCACTTTTCCCACCTTATCTGGAACGGACTGGTCGAAGGTTTTGTCACCAATCGGGGTAGTATACGCACGCTAGTTGATCATTCCGATCATCCTACCCTTCATAGTATCGAGACTCTGCGCACAATTTTTACACACCGGGTAAGTCCCACACGGCTGGACCTAAAACGTGTAAACGCTCTTACCCGAACGCGCTTCGACGCGGAGAAGACAGCCTATATCCAAAACTTAGGAAGCGGTCTCCTTATCCTACGCGGACGGGGTGGAACGGGCAAGACTTTCGCGCTGGTCCAAGTCGCGCTACACCTTGCTCGGCAAGGTAAGCGCAGCATAATTTTGACTTATAACCACGGCTTGATTGCCGACATAAATCGGGCGCTGCGCTTCATCGAAGAAAAAGATCCAACGTTGGAACTATTGCCTAAATTGAAAACACGCTATGCTTTCACGCAAGATATTTTCAGGAGAACCTTTGGATTGATGGCCGAAGAAGCTATCAAGACTATTCCGGATATCGGTGTGCGTGAGGAGCGCCGTCTCTCAGAGCTAATGGACTACAGTAAGCCGATAGAGCACGAGTATGACTTTGTTCTAATTGATGAAGGCCAGGATTGGGAAGATAAACAACGTGATTTAATGTTCCGTCTTGTTGGTCCTGAGCATGTAGTGGTCGCAGACGGTGTTGATCAGTTTGTTGGGCAGAGTCGGTGCAATTGGGACCTAGGAGGGATTCCAATTAACCGCCGCCACGGGCTGCGTGCATCGCGCCGTACCAAGGCAGCGACTTGCCAAACTGTAGCCGAGATAGCACGTGATTTGGGTCTTTCCGATTGGGACCTTCTGCCAGACCCGGACACTCATGGCGGGCGCTTCACTGTCTTAGTTGAACCAGATGCACGGCGAGCTGTGGAGCGCGGACTAAATATTTTGGAAGACGACCAGCGGCAAGAAAGCTCGATCAAAGCAGTCGATAACCTAGTTTGCCTACCTTCCGCAAAAATGGCGAAGGGGGTTAATTTCTCTGCTATCTTTGACGATGCTATTGAACTCAACGCACGTGATAGTTGGCGTGGATTTGAAGAGGACGATCGGCGGACTTATCCGTTGAGAGACGGGCAACTACGCGCTATTCAATATAGCTCGTGCCGGGGTATGGAGGGGTGGACCACAATCTGTTTAGGATTGGATGCATTTTTTGAGTTCCAGCTGAGAAACCCTCGCATTGACGTTGCAGGGATTGAAAAGTCAACGCGCGAGAGGGAGGGAATGTTCTGGAAAAGCAAAGTTGACGCCAGGATTGCTCAAGAAGCGCATCTGTTTGCGGTGAACTGGTTGATGATCCCACTGACCCGAAGCATAGATCACCTTGTCGTCCACATCGCGGACGAAGACTCCGAGCTTTGCGGGATCCTGAGACAAGTTAGCCAGCGCCTTCCGGGGAGTATTGAATGGATCAATCGCAGCGCGATGCCGATCAAGTGACTGGGGAGATTCGTTGTCTTGCATAAAGGTTTAGCCAAGGGCCACGCTACGAAGTTCATCCAAGAGCGTCCTGACCTCGCTGTGACCACAAGCTGGTTGAACTCGTCACGTTGCTCTGGGGCCGTGTCAGCTTTTCGCACCTCCGCAAACTCAAAGAAGCCTGGGCGCGTGATCGAGCGGATTTCCAAGCACGTGCGTCCTGCCTTCGGGCGGGTACACTTGGCGCAGTGGGACAAGGAGATGAAGGCGGTGTTCTCGGTGCGGCTGGTGTCCGCGAGAGAAACCGATGTTTTCGCGATGTCGATCGACGAGCAAAAGGCCTTTTCGGAAGGATCAGTGATCCTCTCCGACCTTCTGTTCTTTGCTCGGGGTCGAGAGTACAGTACAAACATCAATATCGCAGCCAACATTTCGCATCACGCCATTGCACGGCTCTTGGAGCGGGGCGCCTCGACGCCTGAAACGATCAAGGCCGATGTTTTGATGATCCTGCAGGATGTCAGGGCGCTCAGGAACTTTCTGTCGTCGGGAATTGAGCATAGCCTGTCCAAGTTGAAGGGCGAAATTACCTATGATCTAATCGTGCCGTACGGTGAAGGCGGACTGATCGTTCGCACCCTCCGCATAAACACTGCGGTGAAGCCTTTCTTCTCAGATCCGATGCCGATTTTTTCGATCCGAACATACCTGGATGACTTGATGCTGGGCCCCCGAGACCGCGAGCGTATGGCGGGTTTTCGGCTATCGCGCGATTCCATCGTTTCTGCTGAGGACTCTCGTCATATTCTGGCGTGGATTCAAGGGAATGCTGAAGAAACAGATCCGCGGAGACGGCTGTTGGTGTCGCAAGACCCCGACTCTGACACGGCCTCATAGGGCGGCGCTGCTTCTCTGTTGGAGACCGCCGTCAATTCAATGCCGCGTCGCCCCTCGCGCCATCCCATCCGTCTCCAGCCGCAGCGCCGCCCGCCACAGCGGCGTCTTCATGAACATCGCCTCCTCGAACCGATAGCTGGCCGCTACACGCTCCTGCTGCAGAAGTCCCGCCCAGCAGAGTGGGCGCAGCACCTGGATGTAAAACTGGCCCATCACCTCGTCGTAGCGTGGCGTCGGACTCGTCTCGGGCTCGCCGAAGAGCACACGGCGCAGGTAAGCGCCCGAGGCGCCGTCCTCGGTCTCGACGTTATAGCGCGACAATCTTGATGATCCCTCGGGAACATTCCCGGATGCGGCAATACGAATCTCACCTTGATTGTCGCGTCGCACTCGACGTTCAGCACGTTCAGGAACACGTCCCAGTTGCCGAGGATCGGCGCATGGTCGAAGCGTGTCAATGTGCATTCAAAACTGACCCGGTGTGATCATCCAAAAATGACCCACCCCGGAGGTGGCAAAGCCCACAGGCGAGCGGCCACCAAAT
>NZ_JBAPKY010000096.1:0-8085 GCF_037083785.1 Roseovarius sp. D22-M7 | reverse complement strand
GCCGATCAACTGGCGCCGTTGAAGAACATCCAGGTCTGGCGCTTTGCCACCTATTACTTCTTCGTCTTCGGCGCGTTCGTGGCGCTGGCCAGCTTTCTGCCGCGCTACTACACGGGCGCCTATGGGCTGGAACTGACGACCGCGGGCGTCTTCGCGGGGCTCTACAGCCTGCCCGGCTCGGTCTTTCGGGCACTCGGCGGCTGGATGTCCGACAAATGGGGCGCGCGTGCCGTCATGTACGCGACCTTCCTCGTCTCGCTCGCGGTACTGTTCGTCATGAGCTATCCGCAGACAAGCTACACCGTGCAGGGCATCGACGCGCCCATCACCTTCCGGTTTGGCCTGAACGTCGGGGTCTTCGTCACGCTGACCGTGATCCTCGGCTTCATGATGAGCCTCGGCAAGGCGGCGGTCTACAAGCATATCCCGGTCTATTACCCCGGCCATGTCGGATCGGTCGGCGGGCTGGTGGGCATGATCGGCGGCCTCGGCGGCTTCTTCCTGCCGATCGCCTTCGGCGCACTGCTCGACCTGACCGGCGTGTGGACTGCGCCCTTCATGCTGCTCTTCGTGCTGGTCGCGGTGATGACCGTCTGGATGCATGTCGCCATCCGCCGGATGGAGCGCCGCCGCCACCCCGCGCTGGCCGAGGAGAGATACCTGTCGGACGTGCCGGACAAACCTTTCGAGACCCCGGGACCCGACACGCCGCAAGACGGACGCGATCCGCGCGCGCAACCCGCCCAATGACATCGGGCGCGGCGTCGCCCGCCGCGCCCATATCCCCGACACAAGGATACCTGCCACATGGCCCCTGCATCCCGACCCTCCGCGCATCTGCTGACCGACTGGCGGCCCGAGGACGACACCTTCTGGACCAAGACCGGCGCGCGCATCGCCCGCCGCAACCTCTGGATTTCCATCCCGGCGCTGCTTCTGGCCTTTTCGGTCTGGCTGGTCTGGTCCATCGTGGTGGCGAAACTGCCCGCCATCGGGTTCGATTTCACCACCGATCAGCTGTTCTGGCTGGCCGCGCTGCCCGGCCTTTCGGGGGCGACGCTGCGGATCTTCTACAGCTTCATGATCCCGATCTTCGGCGGGCGGCTCTGGACGACGCTGTCCACCGCGTCGCTGCTGATCCCGGCCCTCGGGATCGGCTTTGCCGTGCAGAACCCGGACACGCCCTATGCGATGTTCCTGATCCTAGCGCTGCTCTGCGGGCTGGGCGGCGGCAACTTCGCCTCATCAATGGCCAACATTTCCTATTTCTACCCGCGCGCGCAAAAAGGCAACGCGCTGGCGCTCAATGCCGGGCTGGGCAATCTGGGCGTTTCGGTCATGCAGTTCCTCGTCCCCGTGGTGATCACCGTGGGGGTGTTCGGGGCCCTCGGTGGCGAGCCGCAGACGCTGAGCGACGGCGGCAAGATCTGGCTGCAGAATGCGGGCTTTGTCTGGGTGCCGTTTCTGATTGTGGCGACGGTGGCCGCCTGGTTCGGCATGGATGACATCGCCGACGCGAAGGCCTCGCTGCCGGACCAGTTGCAGATCCTCAAGCGCAAGCAGAACTGGATTATGTGCGTCCTCTATACCGGCACCTTCGGCAGCTTCATCGGCTATTCGGCGGGCTTTCCGCTGCTGATGAAGACGCAGTTCCCGGATCTCGACATGCTGCACTTGGCGTTTCTGGGCCCGCTTGTCGGCGCGCTCAGCCGTGCGGCCACCGGCTGGGTGTCCGACAAGTATGGCGGCGGGCGCGTTACGTTCTGGACCTTCGTCGGGATGATCGTGGCGGTGTTCGGGGTGCTGCAATTCCTGCCGCTCGAGGACAGCGCGGGTAATTTCTGGGGCTTTTTCGCCTGCTTCATGGCGCTGTTCTTCCTGACGGGCGTGGGCAATGCCTCGACCTTCCAGATGATCCCGGTGATCATGCGGCGCGAGGTCGCGCGGCTGAACCCCCGGCAGGGGGCCGAGGCGGCGCGCAAACAGGCCGAGCGCGAAGCGTCCTCGATCATCGCCTTCACCAGCGCCATCGCGGCCTATGGCGCGTTCTTCATCCCCAAGGGCTACGGCACCTCGATCGCCCTGACGGGCGGGCCGGCCGCGGCGCTGTGGACCTTCCTCATCTTTTACGTGGTCTGCGTCGCGCTGACCTTCGCGGTCTACACCCGTCCCGGTGGGCTGCTTCACGACATCGAGCGCGGCAAGACCGCCTGAGCCAAGAAAAGGACCATAGCCATGAGCCATATCCTCGACAGACTGAACTTCTTCTCCAGCAAGCAGCTGGAGCCCTTCTCGGATGGCTGGGGCGAGACCACGTCCGAGAACCGCGACTGGGAAGACACCTACAGAAACCGCTGGCGGCACGACAAGATTGTCCGCTCGACCCACGGGGTGAACTGCACCGGGTCGTGCAGCTGGAAGATCTACGTCAAGTCCGGCATCGTCACATGGGAGACGCAGCAGACCGATTATCCGCGCACCCGCGCGGGCATGCCCAACCACGAGCCGCGCGGATGTGCACGCGGGGCGTCCTACAGCTGGTATCTCTATTCCGCCAACCGGGTGAAGAACCCGCTGATCCGGGGCGCCCTGATGCGCGCGTGGCGCAGGATGCGGCAGGACATGACGCCGGTCGCCGCCTGGGCCGCGATCCAGAATGATCCCGACTTGCGCGCCACTTATACCAAGACGCGCGGCAAGGGCGGCTTCGTGCGCGCCACCTGGGACGAGGCGACCGAACTGGTCGCCGCCGCCAACGCCTACACCGCCAGGACCTACGGTCCCGACCGGGTCTTCGGCTTCTCGCCGATCCCGGCGATGTCGATGGTCAGCTACGCCGCCGGCACGCGCTATCTCAGTCTGCTGGGCGGGACCTGCATGTCGTTCTACGACTGGTATTGCGACCTGCCGCCCGCCTCGCCGCAGACCTGGGGCGAGCAGACGGACGTGCCCGAAAGTGCCGACTGGTACAATGCCGGGTTCCTGCTGCTCTGGGGCTCGAACGTGCCGCAGACCCGCACGCCCGACGCGCATTTCTACACCGAGGTGCGCTATCGCGGCACCAAGTCGGCGGTGGTCAGCCCGGACTACTCCGAGGCCGCGAAGTTCGGCGATATCTGGCTCAACCCACAGGCCGGGACCGACGCGGCCCTGTCGATGGCCATGGGCCATGTCATCCTGCGCGAGTACCATCTCGACCGGCAGGCCGAGTATTTCGAGGACTACGCCCGCAAATATACCGACATGCCGATGCTGGTGCGGCTTGACGAACGGGACGGGACTCTCGTGCCGGGCCGGATGCTGCGCGCCGAGGATTTCGATGGCGGCCTGGGTGAGACCAACAATCCCGACTGGAAGACCGTGGCCTGGGACGAGGCGAGCGAAAGCATCGTCGCACCCAACGGCTCGATCGGGTTCCGCTGGGGCGAGGAAGGCAAGTGGAACCTCGAGGATCGCGCCAAGGATGGCGAGACCAGGCTGCGCCTGACAAACATCCTCGACAGCGATCACGACGAGATCGTCGGCGTCGATTTCCCGTATTTCGGCGGGGCGGCCACCGGCGCCTTCGTGAAATGCGACCACCCCGACGTGCTGACGCGCAACATTCCCGCGAAACGGGTGACGCTGGCCGATGGCCAGACGGCGCTGGTCGCCACCGTCTTCGATCTGTTCTGCGCCAATTACGGGCTCGACCGCGGCCTTGGCGGTGACTGGGTGTCGCAGGATTTCACCGAGGACAAGCCCTACACCCCCGCCTGGGCCGAGAAGATCACCGGGGTCGCGGCCGAGAAGATCATCGCAGTCGCCCGAGAATTCGCCGGCAACGCCGAGAAGACGCAAGGCAAGTCGATGGTCATCCTCGGGGCCGGTCTGAACCACTGGTACCACATGGACATGAACTATCGCGGCATCATCAACATGCTGGTGATGTGCGGTTGCATTGGCCAGGAAGGCGGCGGCTGGTCGCATTACGTGGGCCAGGAAAAGCTGCGTCCGCAGACCGGCTGGCAACCGCTCGCCTTCGCGCTCGACTGGAACCGCCCGCCGCGGCACATGAACTCCACCAGCGCGTGGTATGCCCATACCGACCAGTGGCGCTACGAGACCTTGCGCGCGGGCGAGATCCTGTCGCCCACCGCGCCCGAGGGCGACTGGGACGTTAGCCTCATCGACTACAACATCCGCGCCGAGCGGATGGGCTGGCTGCCCTCCGCGCCGCAGCTGAAGACCAACCCGCTGGAGGTGTCGAAAGCCGCCAAGAAGGCCGGCAAGGAGATCCCCGCCTATGTCGCCGAGCAGCTGAAATCCGGCGCGTTGCAGATGTCCTGCGAAGACCCCGACGCGCCGGAAAACTGGCCGCGCAACCTGTTCGTCTGGCGCTCCAACCTGTTGGGCTCCAGCGGCAAGGGGCATGAATATTTCCTCAAGCACCTGCTGGGCACCGATCACGGTGTCATGGGCAAGGATCTGGGCGAGGAAGGCGGCGTGATGCCGGTCGAGGCCGCGTGGCACGAGGAAGCGCCGAAGGGCAAGCTGGACCTGCTGGTGGCCATCGATTTTCGCATGTCCACGACCTGCGTCTATTCCGACATCGTCCTGCCGACCGCCAGTTGGTACGAAAAGGACGACATGAACACGAGCGATATGCATCCGTTCATCCACCCGCTGCAGGCGGCGGTGGACCCGGCCTACGAGTCGCGCTCGGACTGGGACATCTTCAAGTCCATCGCGCGCAAGTTCTCCGAGGTCGCGCCCGAGGTGCTGGGGGTCGAGACGGATATCGTGCAGGTCCCGCTCTTGCACGACACGCCCGGCGAGCTGGCGCAGGCGCATGTCCGCGACTGGAAGAAGGGCGAATGCGAGCTGATCCCCGGCAAGACCGCGCCCAACTACGTCGCGGTGGAACGTGATTATCCCAACCTCTACGACAAGTTCACCGCCATCGGGCCGCTTCTGGAAAAGCTCGGCAATGGCGGCAAGGGCATCACCTGGAAAACCGGCGACGAGGTGCAAGCCTTGCGCGATCTCAACGGTGTGGTGCTCGACGAGGGCGTCGCGCAAGGCCAGCCGAAGCTGGAGACGGCCATCGACGCCTGCGAGATGATCCTGATGCTGGCGCCCGAGACCAACGGCCATGTCGCCGTCAAGGCATGGCACGAGCTGGAAAAACCCACCGGACGGCAGCACGCGCATCTCGCGGAAGGATCGCATCACACCAAGATCCGCTTTCGCGACATCGCGGCGCAACCGCGCAAGATCATCTCGTCCCCGACCTGGTCGGGCATCGAAAGCGAGACGGTCAGCTACAATGCCGGCTACACCAATGTCCACGAGATGATCCCGTGGCGCACGCTGACGGGCCGACAACAGCTTTACCAGGATCACCTTTGGATGCGCGCCTTCGGCGAGGGCTTCGTCGGCTACCGCCCGCCGGTGGATCTGAAAACCATCACCGCCGCCGTCAACAACGACGCGGCCGAGGGCAGCCCCCATGTCGTGCTGAACTTCATCACGCCGCACCAGAAATGGGGGATCCACAGCACCTATACCGACAACCTGCTGATGCTGACGCTCAACCGCGGCGGGCCGGTCGTGTGGATGTCCGAGGTCGACGCGCAGAAGGCGGGGCTGGTCGATAACGACTGGGTCGAGGCCTACAACATCAACGGCGCGCTGACCGCGCGGGTGGTGGTGAGCCAGCGGATCAAGCAGGGCACGCTGTTCATGTACCACGCGCAGGAAAAGATCGTGAACACGCCCGGATCCGAGAAAACCGGTCATCGCGGCGGCATCCACAACTCGGTCACCCGCACCACGCTGAAACCGACGCACATGATCGGCGGCTATGCGCAGCTGTCCTACGGGTTCAACTACTACGGCACCGTCGGCAGCAACCGCGACGAGTTCGTGATCGTGCGCAAGATGAAGAAGATTGACTGGCTGGACACCCCTGCGTCCGGGCCCGCAACCCGCAAAGTGGAGGCAGCAGAATGAAGGTTCGCGCACAAATCGGCAAGGTTCTGAACCTTGATAAATGCATCGGGTGTCACACCTGCTCGGTCACCTGCAAGAACGTCTGGACCAGCCGCGACGGCGTCGAATACGCGTGGTTCAACAATGTCGAGACCAAGCCCGGCACCGGCTATCCCACCGACTGGGAAAACCAGAAACGCTGGAACGGCGGCTGGGTGCGCAATGCCCGCGGCAAGCTGCAGCCCAAGCAGGGCGCCAAGTGGCGGATCCTCGCGAATATCTTCGCCAATCCCGACATGCCCGAGATCGACGACTATTACGAGCCGTTCGATTTCGACTACGACCACCTGAAATCCGCGCCGGACATGGATCACTTCCCCACCGCGCGGCCCCGGTCGAAAATCACCGGCGAGCGGATGGAGAAGATCGAGAAGGGCCCGAACTGGGAAGAGATCCTCGGCGGTGAATTCTCCAAACGGTCGCAGGATTACAACTTCGGAGACATCCAGAAGGAGATCTACGGCGAGTACGAAAACACCTTCATGATGTACCTGCCGCGGCTGTGCGAGCATTGCCTCAACCCGACCTGTTCGGCGTCCTGCCCGTCGGGCGCGATCTACAAGCGCGAGGAAGACGGCATCGTCCTGATCGACCAGGAGAAATGCCGCGGCTGGCGGATGTGCATCTCGGGCTGTCCCTACAAGAAGATCTATTACAACTGGGAAAGCGGCAAATCCGAGAAATGCACCTTCTGCTACCCGCGGATCGAATCCGGCCAGCCCACGGTCTGCTCGGAGACCTGCGTCGGGCGCATCCGCTATCTGGGCGTGATCCTCTACGATGCCGACAGGATCGAGGAGGCCGCGAATGCCGAGCGTGAGACCGATCTCTACGGCGCGCAGATGGACGTGTTCCTCGATCCCAACGACCCCGAGGTGATCGCCGCCGCCCTGCGCGACGGCGTGCCCGAGGACTGGATCGAGGCCGCCAAGGTCAGCCCGGTCTGGAAGATGGCGATGGACTGGAAGGTCGCCTTCCCGCTGCATCCCGAATACCGCACCCTGCCGATGGTCTGGTACATCCCGCCGCTGTCGCCGATCCAGAACGCCGCACAGGCCGGTCAGATCGCGATGAGCGACGAGATGCCCGACGTGCGATCCTTGCGCATCCCGGTGCAATACCTCGCCAACATGCTGACCGCCGGCGACGAGGAGCCGATCGTGCAGGCGCTGGAGCGGATGTCGGCGATGCGGCTCTACATGCGCGCGCTCAGCGTGGACGGCGTGCGTGACGAGGCGATCGCCGCCCGTGTCGGCATGTCCGGCCGGGTGATCGAGGACATGTACAAGATCATGGCCATCGCCGATTACGAGGATCGCTTCGTGATCCCCACCGCGCACCGCGAACAGGTCGAGGATGGCGAAGACATCCGCGGCGGCTGCGGCTTCACCGACGGCAATGGCTGCTCGACCGGGTCGCAGAACAAGTACTCGCTGTTCGGCGGCAAGAAGAAAAAGACCCTCACCCTGCCGACGGAGACATTCTGATGATGGACCGGACACTCAAGGCGCTGTCGCTGCTGCTCAGCTATCCGACAGTGGAATTGCAGGCGGGCATGCCCGAGATCGGCGCGGCGGTCACGGCCGATGCGCGCCTGACACCGGCGTTGCGTGACGCGCTGCGCCCCCTGCTGGCCCGGCTGGCGCAGGGCGACATCTATGACGTGCAGGAGGATTACGTCATGCTGTTCGACCGCTCGCGCACCCTGTCGCTGAACCTCTTCGAACATGTGCACGGCGAAAGCCGTGATCGTGGCGGGGCGATGGTCAGCCTGATGGAGACCTACCGCGCCGCCGGGTTCGAGCCCGCGACCACCGAACTGCCAGATCACCTGCCGGTGCTGCTGGAATATCTCGCGACCCGGCCCGCGGCCGAGGTCGAGGACGTGCTGCAGGATGCAGCACACATCCTCGCCGCCATCGAAGACCGCCTGACACGGCGCGAAAGCCTCTACGCGCCGCTTTTCCCGGCGCTGATCCAGCTTGCGCATGGGCAGGCCGACAGCGAGGCGGTCGCGGAACTTCTGGCAGAGCCCGACGACGATCCCACCGA